>QIAS01000478.1 GCA_003225615.1 Acidobacteriota bacterium
AAGAGATGTACCGCAACCATTTCCGCTGGCTGGAAACGGCGGACGAATATTTTGATTACTGGGGTTACCCCGGGCAGGGTCGGTGGGAAATCTACGGTCTGGACTTGCCTGATGTCGTGCTGGAAAAAATTTATCACCTGAATGCTGAACGGGTATTCCGCCAGTTCAAAGGTGCCGCAGAAGTGCAAAGGGGAGCAAAATGAAATGCACATTGCGCAGCCGTTACTCGATCGCTATCACAACATTTGTTTCCTTATTGATTTGTGCAAGTACACTGTTCGACGCGAGTTGCTCCCGAACCGCCAGGAAGCCGGCCGAACCTCCGTCCCAACCATCCAATATTAACGCGGTAGTGAACCCCGGTGGGCCGGTTGTCCTCACTACCAGCACCGCGGAATTTCAGGTGCTGCCATCGGGATACATCCAGGCGTTCCTCGTAAGCAAAGATGGACATAAGCTCTCCCTGGACGAAGTCGAGCCGGGCAAGCCCGCGGACAGCAATTTTCTAATGGCGGGCGGCAAACCGATTCCTTTTGTTTTCGATTTTGGTCAGACGAAGGTGGACGAGGCCTTAGGGAAAATGGGTCGCGGAAAACGGGTAGAGATACCTGCGCGCCGGCTCCGACCAGCGGCGAGTGATCTGCAGGCCACTCTGGTCGTCGAGGTGTACGACAATTTCCCCAATATCGCCATAACCACCGTGGATTACAGAAACACCGGCAATTCGGAGATCAAGATCGATCAGGCCGTGGCGCAACGCCATCGTTTCGCTTCGCACGCCGAGAACTCGCCCGCTTACCAGATGTGGTCGTTTCAGGGGTCGAGCTACGAGTGGGGCAAGGACGACGTCGTCCAATTGAAGCCCGCGTTTTCGCTGCGAAATGATATGGGCGCCATGGTGAAAGGTGGCTATGGGGGCGGCATTCCGCTGGTAGCATTCTGGACCGGTTCTGTAGGCGAAGCGGTTGGCCACATCGAAACCATACCGCTCACCGTCTCGTTGCCCGTGAATGTCGGAAGTGACTCGCGCGTGAATGCCTCCATCGTCATTCCCGAAAACGTTACACTCAAACCGGGCGAGGGCTTCTCGACGCCACGTACTTTCGTCTCAGTGTACGCCGGAGATTTTTACGAGCCATTACGGATGTGGTCAAGCGTGCTTGCGAAAGAGGGCTGGACTCTGCCCAAGCCCTCCAACGAGGCCTACAACGTGAGCTGGTGTGGCTGGGGTTACGAATTTAATGTTACCCCCGCTCAAATGTTAGGCACGGTTCCCAAGCTGAAGGAACTCGGCATCAAGTGGGCCACGCTCGATGACCGCTGGTTCGACAACTACGGCGATTGGAATCCTCGCCGCGACACGTTCCCCGGCGACTCCATAAGAAAGATGGTTGCTGACTTCCACAAGCAAGGTGAATTGGTGCAGCTGTGGTGGTTGCCTCTGGGCGTTGAAGACGGCCAGGGAAAATACGAGTCGCACAAATACATCCAGTCGAAAGTTGCGAAGGAGCACCCGGACTGGTTGATTCTCGACAAAAATGGCAAACATGCCCGCATGATCCGTGACCTGGCGACGCTCTGCCCGGCGGTGCCTGAAGTGCAGCAATACTACAAGCAGCTCACCGAGAAATTTATTCGCGATTGGGACTTTGACGGCTCGAAGCTCGACAATATCTACACGGTGCCGATGTGTTACAACCCAGCCCACCATCACAAATCGCCGCAGGATTCCGTCAATGCGATGGCGGACGTTTACAAAACAATTTTTCAGACCACGCGGTCCCTCAAGCCCGAAAGCGTGACCCAGAGTTGTCCCTGCGGCACGCCGCCTTCGCTGGCGTGGCTTCCTTACATGGATCAAGCCGTGACCGCGGACCCGGTGGGAGCCGTGCAAGTGCGCCGTCGCATCAAGATGTACAAGGCACTGCTCGGGCCGGAAAGTGCGGTGTACGGCGACCATGTTGAGCTGTCGGCGATGAGTCGCGTCGGCAAAGATTGGAGCGAGCATGGCTCTGATTTCGCCTCCACCATCGGTACGGGTGGAGTTGTCGGAACCAAATTTGTCTGGCCCGATCCGGGTCCAAAATTTAAACCCGTTCTCCTGACCCAGCAAAAAGAAGATGAGTGGAAAAAGTGGATCGGCATCTACAACAACAAGATGCTTTCCAAGGGGACTTTCCGCAATCTATACGTGTACGGCTATGACGTGCCCGAAGGCTACGCGATTGAGAAAAACGGCAAAATGTATTACGCCTTCTTTGCCCCCGACTCCAAATCGTGGAAAGGTGAGGTCGAATTAAGGGGTCTGGCCCCCGGCACTTATCATGTAGCGGATTACACTGAGGGCAAAGACCTCGGCACCCTCACGGTGACGGCGAACGCGGCTCCGAAACTGGAAACCACATTTCAGGATCACTTGCTGCTGGAAGTGAGCAAATAGATTTCGATCAGCGGCACTCAACCAGTGTGTCGAGACCTGAATTGACGTGAACTGCGCAGAGTCAAAAGATCTCTACTTTGACGGCAGCGCAGCAGACGCACTCCGGAAGAACTTCGCCACAGAGGCTTGATCCCGGAACGCCTCAGTTCCCCCTGCCTTCGTGGTTGAAAATGCCCCTGCGAGGTTCCCAAAAGCCAGGCACGCCGGAAGATCTGCGCCGTGCAAATACTGCGCGAGAAAACCGGCATTAAAACTATCGCCCGCGCCTACAGGATCGACCATCTGCACTTCCACTGCAGGACTTGTGAACCGTTCTCTGCCACGCTGGGCCAACGCACCTTTCGCGCCAAGTTTGACTACGAGTAGGGGAACCATCGCACTCAGGCGCGTCACAGCTTCTTCCAGGTCGTCGCTCTTCGCGATCTTCCGCGCTTCGCGCGCATTCGGCATGAAAACATCAACGTAAGGCAAAACCTCCGACAGCCCGTCCCAGCTGTCGTCAGGATCGTCGTTGGTATCGAGTGAAATCGTCAAACCAGCGCGCTTGAGCTCACAAAACAAATCGGCGACCTTTCCCCGCAAACCACGCTGCAGATAGTACGAACAGAAATGGAAGTGCCGGGCGTCGGCAAGATAGTCAAGATCCAAATCTTCAAGCGTCAACTCAGCGATCGTCCCCAGATAAGTGATGATGTTCCGCCAACCATCCCTTTGCAGAATTACCGTCAGGCCTGTCGTTGCCTCCGCGCTGCGACGCAGCTTCGAAACATCCACTCTCGCCTCTACAAGCCGCTGCACCGCAATTTGGCCGAGCGGGTCGTCTCCAATAAGCGAGATAAATCCCACCCGGCTTCCCAGAGCCGCGAGGTTGTGTGCGACGATTCCGGAAGAACTGCCCAGGGTCAGCATCATGCGCTCGGCCAGCAGTTCGCGCTCCGGCGGAAGTTCCAGCGGCAACCCGTAAAAGATGAGGTCGAGGTTGAGTTCCCCGGCAACGGTGATATCAAATCGTGGCATGCTGAGATTGTTCGGCTGTATCTTCTTCGTCGAGCATGACCACGCGGTCAAGGTGGCGGGGATTGTCCGGATCCAGGCCTTTCTTCAGGCCGGTGTACAGGCCGAGCAACTGTCCGGCGAAGACATACGGCGCAAACCGCGCTATTTCCGGAATTTCAAGATTCAACTCGATAAGCAGATCTGATGCAGAACCGGCCCGGGGATCGCCCTGGTTTGTCACGGTTAGAGTGGTGCCGCCCAGAGACTTGATTTCTTCCAGCACGCTGCACTCGGCATCGTAGCCGGTTTCGGAAACCAGAAAGATGACCAGCGTATCCGGGCTGACCACCGACTTGGGACCGTGCCGAAATTCCAATGTGTGAAAACTTTGGGC
>QIAS01000479.1 GCA_003225615.1 Acidobacteriota bacterium
TTGGTTTACCGCGTCACGCAGAGCGGCATCGCCGTCAATGCCAGAATGGCCAATGTTGCGTATGGTAGTAAATCCGGCTTCCAAATCCTCGCGAGCCAACCGCGCTCCAAGCAGCGCGCGCGTAGACGCGCTCATGCCGGCCACTGCAAGCAACATGTTTTCTCCCGGAGAGTTTGGCCCTGCAGCAATGAACACGTGCGCATGGCAGTCGATCAGTCCGGGCAGAACGGTCGCATTACTGAGGTCAACGACGGCTGCGTCTTTGGGCGCGTGTGCCTGTACACTCGCCAGTGGGCCAACTTCCTTGATCTTTTCGTTCTCGATCAGTACACCCTGGTTCGCCAGGTACTTGCCCGCACGTACATCAAGCAAGCGTCCAACCTTAAGCAAAGTGATCTTGGTTGTCTGACTGCCGCTTTGGGCCACCGCCAAGGCACTCAGCACTATCAACAGAATGAGCTTGAGACTCGTTCGCGCCATGCGCCCGTCCTCATTGATGGAAATGCATTACAAGGCAAGCATCTTAGACGTTCTGGATTGTTTAGGGTTCAGGAAAAATGCTGATGCGAGAAAAATCGAAGGCTGCTCCAGGTCACTGCGGAGTCCCTTCGAACAACGGCCACAACTGGTCACCGGTCACGCGGTAAATGTTGAAGGCGGTGCCCGCGTCAGAGATCTCGCGGAACAGCAGTTCGGCGCGGCCATCTCCGTCAGCATCCACCGCGTCAATCAATTCCATGCGTGGGATCGCATCCAGATGCTGCGTGTCGGTGACGTTAGAAAACAGCTTGCGCAACTCGCCATAAATATCCGCATGGGCCACCAGCGTGATGAAGTACTGGAGCTCACCGGCCGGAGCGGAACCCGCAACCTTGGACATGTGTGCCGTGGCGGTGAGCACAAGAATCGGTTCGTTGGTGTTGGAAAGATCAAACAAACGAAGCTGCACGTCATCGAAGCTGGGCTGCACTGTCGACGCCGATTTACGTGCTCGCGATGCCGCACTGGATGAGGGGGCGATTCCCCCCAATTGCTTGGCTCGCGTGGATATTTCCTCTGTGGCCAAGGCCAGAAGTTTCTTTCGATACTTCTGCTCCTCCTCCGGCTTCACATCGTAGGTGTAAGGGCGCGGCTCCGGGCCGCCCGCATCGGAAATCGCGGGAATAAGCTGAACCTGGGAAGCGCCCCCTATCGCTTGGGCCGACGGCTTTCCCGAGTTTGTTTTGGATGTTGTTTTCTCCACCTTTGCTGTGGGGGGTGGCGCCTCGTTCGCGTGAGCCCTTTTGGTCGGCTTCCCGCGGTGCAGAACTGGACGATCTTTGTCCTCTGGCGGCGCGGGCGCCTCGGCCGGCGGAGAAGCAGCAGACTCCAAAGGCGTCGAGGATGATGGCGTCGGCGAACTGGGTTCGCTTGGCGGCGGAGCGGAGGGTTTGGTTTCTGACGGTTTGCTTTCCGGCGGCTTGCTTTCCTGCGGTTTGCTTTCCGGCGGCTTGCTCCCAGTGCTGGCCATTTCCGCTGGTGCCCTGCGCAAGACCGGTGGGCCCGCCTCCTCTCCCATGATCGGCTTCTCGTCCGCACTATGCGCGGTTTTCGGTGGCGCCGACCCCGCCGGCAGCCAAGTGCCTTCAGCGATCCAATTCGTTTTCAGCTGTCGTACGCCCGTGATCGTAAACAGACCCTGCGAAACTCCGCTGCGTACTGCCTCGTACACGGTCCGGTACTCAAGCGCCATCGGAACCGGAGCGGCTTTGTACGCGCCGGCATCGTAGAATTTCCCTTCCGACATAATGGCGATCGGGATCAAGTGTGCTTTGCCGTTCGCCGCAAGTTCAAGAAGTCCGACCGCGCGCGGCCCTTTACTGATGGTGCGCTTGGCATATTGCGCCTGAACCACGTGTATGAGGACGACGGCCAGAAGCAGCAGGATGACGCCCCGGCCCACCCTGCGGTATAAACATTGATTGCGAGGAGATACTGCCATGGATACTAATGATAAAGCCCCCGACTTCACTTTGCCTGACGAGAACGGAAAGAATGTTTCCCTGGAAAATTTTCGGGGCAAGACTGTAGTTCTCTTCTTCTTTCCCAAGGCCGACACTCCCGGCTGAACCATTGAAGCGAGCGGGTTCCGCGACGCATACAAAAAGCTGCAGAAAACCGGCGCCGTAATCCTCGGGATCTCGGCCGACTCTCCTCAAGTCCAGAAAAAATTTCAGGACAAGTACCACCTGAAATCTGTGAAGCTTTCGGCGTAATCAAAGAAAAAAACATGTATGGGAAAAAGGTGAAAGGAATCGCGCGTACGACTTTCATCATCGATCCGCAAGGAAAAGTCGCACACGTCTTCAATAACGTGAAGGCGGAAGGGCACGCAGAAGAGGTTTTGGAGTACTTGAAAACCACGTCCGCCGCGTAGTCTTCACGTGCGGCGGGCGCTGTTCAAAGTGGTGGGACGGGTAAAAGACCCGTCCCTACACCGGTTTTACTATTTCACAGAAGCATTCGCAGTCGTCGTGAACGTGATTACCGTCTCCGCATGGACCACGGCTTCTTCCTTGCCCGTGGCCGCTGCTACGCCTGTGCCGGCTCCAGCGCCCACGGCCGTGCCGATCAATGCGCCTTTACCACCGCCAGCGAGTCCGCCAATGAGTGCGCCGGCTGCTGCGCCGCCGCCGATCTTGGTCACATTGCTCTTGGTGTGACTCTTGCCCTTGGCATGAAAACCGCTGGTCGAGACCGGGGCCATTTTGCC
>QIAS01000439.1:0-3777 GCA_003225615.1 Acidobacteriota bacterium
GTCCCGTGCCAACCCCAGCCGGGCAGCCCGCGAACGGACGTACGACATGGCCGCTTGCGCCGACTCCTGCATTACATCGCCGAGCTTGCCGGTAAGGGTAAGTTTCCCCTTGCCATCGACGACGGTAGCTTCGGTGCTAAGTATGGAGCCGCCAACCTCAGTCCAGGCAAGGCCCGTAACCAGGCCGACTTCGCTCTTCTCGTGCGCCAGCGTGTCGCGGAACTTGATCACTCCGAGGAATTCGCCCGCGTTTTCCGCGTTGATGACAACGTTGTAGCTTTCACCTTCCTTGACGACTTTCCGGGCTACCTTGCGGCAGATGTTCCCGATCTCGCGTTCCAGATTGCGGACGCCCGCTTCCCGAGTGTAAGAACGGATCAGCGTGGTAATGGAGTCATCACTGAACTTCAGATTCTTTTCCGTGAGACCTGCCTGCAGCAATTGCTTTTTCACCAGAAACTGTTTGGCGATTTCGACCTTCTCCTGCTCCGTGTAACCGTGCAGCCGCAGAACTTCCATACGGTCCTGCAGGGCAGGGGGAATGGTGTGCATCACGTTGGCGGTGGCGATGAAGCTCCATTTCGTCGAGACCATGGACCAGGTGCTGGCAATTGCCTTGGAAGCGCCGTTGCCACAGCCCACCGGGGAGGAAGTGGCTCAGCCGATACCCGCGATTGCCCCTCAGGCGGGAGAGAGTCCAGCGACGCACCAGTAGAGTTATCAGTCCTCAAGTCTCCGTTCAAACGCCCGCTTACTACGGGCTTTCTTTTTGCATTATGGCCACTCGCAAATGGCCATGTGCTGCAGCCCCAGCATCTAATCAGGTCGCGCCTGGTCTACAAACCTTCACGGCTGTCATAAAATGAGTGTCGGTGGGTTGCATGGAAGTTGATTCCCCTGATCCGAAGGTTTCCTTCGAATTTAAGGCTGCAACAGTCGTAGCCGCTGCCGCCATAGTTGGACTCCTCATTTTTCTCCCAGGCTCCCGGCGATTCCTGCTCGGAATAGGTATAGCGGTTCTCATTTGTGTGGCGATCGGAGTAGTTGTCGCGGCAATCCTTTACCTATGGCACAGGCGCAAGCCGGTAAAAGAGGAGAACGTCGAGAGTAAGCGGCCACTCGGTTTGGAATAGTGGTATCTCTGTGGGCCAAAGCTTCTGCTCAGTACTCAGAGCTTCGTTTGAACCAATCGGGACTTGGCGAATATCCATCCGCACTTGAAAAGGCGGAACTGGAACCTGCAGACTGGTGAAGATGCGTGTACTGACCCGATTTTTGACCTCCGCGATGGATGCTCGCCACTTCCCTGCTCCGTTGTTTCCGGAGATCGCATTTCTGGGGCGCTCAAATGTCGGCAAATCCAGCGTGATCAATTCACTGGTCGGCAAGAAGCTGGCGCGGACCAGTTCGACTCCGGGACGCACACGCAGCATCAACTTCTTCGAAGTGCGCTGGCCCGGCAAACCCAAGCCGGAATTGGTATTCACCGATCTGCCGGGATATGGCTGAAATTTCCGCGGAGTGGCCGACCTTCGTCGAGCCTTATCTGAAGCAGCGTCCCTGCCTCGCACTGTGCCTGGCGTTAATCGACATCAGCGTTCCGCCGCAGGAAAGCGATCGGCAACTGCGCGACTTTTTGAGCGCTATTGGCCGACCTTACATCATAGTCGCTACCAAGAGCGATCGCTTGTCTGGCAACGAATTGCAGAATGCGTTGCGCACTTTTGGACAGCAATTCTCTGACTCACCCATGCTGCCGTTTTCGGCAAAGACCGGGGCCGGGCGCGAGCAGTTGTGGCAGGAAATCCGGCGTGCTGCACAGGCCGTTCAGCCGGTTGCAACGAATCTGTTGTAAGCAGTGTGTCCAAATCGTCTCCAGCGCAGGTAACTTTCGTAATCTGATCTCAAGACGGATTATCCCGATGATTCATAGGAACGAGTTCGGTTTAAGGTTGGCGAGTTTGCTATGCCCCATCCTCCATCCTCGAAAGATGTTGCTGCGCCAAGAGACACTGAAAACTCTGCCTCTCTGAGCAGCGAGGCTCCGGCGGTTGCCCGCGACGCGAAGAATGCAGTGGCGGCCTATCTTCGCTCTCTCAAGGGTTCGCGCTCGGCGCCGATCGATTCGACGCAGCCAACAGTGCCACCCTCCATCCCTGGCGGCGTAGAGAGACGGCGCGCCATGCGTTATAAATGCGAGGGCACCGCCGAGTTCCGCGCGGAGAGCAGCGACGTCCGCACCTGGGGAGCGCTAAACGATATTAGTCTCAACGGCTGTTATATCGAAGCCGCGGCCGCCCCTCCTGTAGGAACCATGCTTTACATGGTGCTCGAGGTAAACCGGATTCGCGTTCACATACAGGGAGAGGTGCGCGTCAGTTATCCATTCACCGGCATCGGTGTCACCTACAGGGAAATTACCGAAGAGGAGCGGGAAAAGTTGCGCGAATTGTTGCGCTCACTTTCCGAACCGCAACCAGTCAAAGCGGGTGTGCCAAGCAACTCTCCCCAATCAGCTCCAGCCACACCCGTCATTACTGATCCTCAGGCGGCCGTCAATGCAGTGGTGAAATTCTTTCAGGCTCGCAGCATGCTGTCGCGCCAGGATTTTTGGGAACTGGTTCGCAAAAGCCAATCCCGCGCCTGAGGTTACTTTCGTCTTTTTCGCGTCTGCGCACAATCTACCCTGATTCGATATCATGAAAATGAAATGGCAACTTACTTGATTACGGGCATTGCGGGGTTTATCGGGTCTTCCCTCGCCTACAGGCTGGTACAGCAAGGCGCGCAGGTGCGCGGCATTGATAATTTTTCCACGGGCAGGCCGGAAAACCTTGCCCAGATTCTGAGCCGCATTGACTTTCGCGAGGCCGATCTTGTCGACCTGGAGGCCATAAAAGGCGCCTGCCAGGGCGTGGATTATGTGCTCCACCAGGCTGCCATCCCTTCCGTGCCCAAGTCGATTCGCGACCCGTTAGGCAGTAACCGTGCCAACGTGGACGGGACGGTAAATCTTCTGGTGGCCGCCCGTGACGCCAAAGTGAAGCGCGTTGTATATGCCGCTTCCTCTTCCGCCTACGGTGACACGTCTGCGCTTCCCAAGCATGAGGCGATGACGCCAAATCCGATCTCCCCGTACGCCGTTGCCAAGTTGGCCGGCGAGTACTATATGCAGTCGTTCCACCGCTGCTACGGGCTGGAGACGATCTGCCTGCGCTATTTCAATATCTTCGGGCACCCAGATGCTCGGGGGCGAACCACCCACCATTTTCGGCGATGGAACCCAAAGCCGCGACTTCACCTACGTTGACAATGCGGTGGACGCCAACCTGCTTGCCTGCAATGCCTCCACGAATGCGGTCGGTCAGGTTTTCAACGTTGCTACCGGGCACCGCTTCGATCTTAAGGAAACTTTCCATATCCTGAAGAAGCTCACCGGCTATTCCGCGGAGGTGCAATATGCTCCAGAACGCACCGGAGATGTGAAGCACTCCCTCGCCGATATCTCCAAAGCAGAGAAATATCTAGGCTACAAACCCACGGTGAATTTTGAGCAGGGCTTACAACAAACCGTGGCGTGGTACCGCAGCCAGACCCAAGCAGCCAAGGTGTAGCAGAACTTCCGACTGGCAGGGAGGCGGGTATCTCGCTCCTGCCCATTACCTTGGTGATCTACGGCGCAATTACCGTCCAGACTACAGTGTCGCTATGACACTCTCGTCCATGGTTCTTTCCCGCGATTGGCAGGAAGTCAGCGTTTTGGAATGTATCCTTGGC
>QIAS01000439.1:3855-6133 GCA_003225615.1 Acidobacteriota bacterium
TCTTATCGTCGATTGCGACCTGAAGGGCGCCGACAGCTTCTTACGGCAGTTGCAGGAGAATTCGGATCATGGCAGCGCACTGCCAGTGGTAATCGTGAGCGGTTCGCGCGGCCAACACCATCTAGGCGAGAAAGGCGCGGTCTTTACTTTCGAAAAACCAATTTCGGTAGAACAGGCAGTGCGCACGCTTTCCGCGGCCCGCACTTTAATTTTGGACGGCCGACTGCGCTATCACCGCCAAGTGTTGGATCTGCCCGTTTCGCTTACTTACGCCAAGAAGCGTTTGCAGGCACGCCTCGTAAACCTGAGCCAGGGCGGCATGGGCATCCAGTTGAACAAACCCGTGGAGATGCGTGGGCCGATCAAGATTCTTTTCGAATTGCCCGGCGCCAAGCATCCGGTCAAAGCAGACGCTGAAATTGCCTGGACCGACCAGTGCGGCAACGCGGGAATCCGCTTCGTACAAATTAGTCCGCGTTTGCAGCGGAATCTTCAACTATGGCTTGAGCGGAGATATTTTCTGCAGTGATGGGGTCAGTAATCGGTAGTCAGTTCGGCGGATTTTCTCTCTTTTCGCTTCTCTGTGCCTCTGTGGTGAATTTTCCCGATTTGTCCCACTCAGTTCAAACCCGTGAGTTCGTAATTGGAACCTCGTCGCGTTCCACCTTGCCTGCGGCGATCATGGCCAAGCGAAAGCCTAGCGTCCCGGTGCTGTATTTCACGAACAGGAATCGGTAAAGACCCGCAAACACCGCAGTCACTCCGGTCGCGCTGCCGATGCAGACTGGCCAGGCTGGCAGATCGTGCGAGATTGCCAGAAATACCATACAGAAAACTGAAAGAGCGATGAGGATGATAAGACTGTCCACTGTGCGCGAGAACGTGAGCGCTGAAATCGGATCTGGCCACCAGGAAAACTCAAGAAACAGGTCTGGAGATATTTTTTGTTTGTCTTGGCTTATCAGCCGCCCGCTTGGTTCCGAGGTCTCGGTTTCGGCTAGTTGAATAGGGGGACGTGCGTCTGTAGAGAAGATGAGCTCACTGCCGTCACTCTGTTTCGAGTCGCGGAAAATTGCGGGAGAGCAAGAACTGTAGCTGGCGCGGGCCAACAAGCTAATCAATAACCAGTCCTTCAACAATTGACGAGTACGGTGTCCGATCTGGGTGAATTGGATTCCCGCCTGACCGGATGCATTCGTCCAGGTTACAAGGCCGACCGCCTCAATCCGGGTCTTGGGATTTATTAACTCAAAGCGAAGCCGAATGTGCTGATGAATCCGCAGCATTGTAACCGCTTGCACGGCGACGCCATATTCGCTGAGGTCGCGAATAACGCCGCCATTGCCTTGGTCAAGAGAAATGTAGACTAGTGCGTTTAGTTTGTGACGAGCGCGGCGGCGCTGCGCCTCGCGATGGAAGGAAGATGACTGCTCAGCGAGTAACGGAACTGACTCCGAATCCATTCCCCGAATCTTATTCCGGGCAGGCATTCGCTCTCAGTAACCTACATGGTTCGTGCGTAAGACGATTAGGCGACGTCTTGGTGGGATTTCCTACGGTGAGCCTGTTCCCAAGCGATCAAATACTCAAGATCGTAACTAAACGGACCGTACCGGCGGAAAGCTTTCTCGTCGAAGAGACGCTTAATCCCGCAATTGGTACAAACCTGATAGGAATAGCCTTGGGCCCGGACCGGCCAGCTCATCTTGGTGTGCCAGCAGCCGCGAAAAACAAAAACTGCGGCGCCCGCCAAGCTCGTACCCACCACGCTCAACGACCAAAGCCAGCGTGACTTCTTATGAATTTCGCTCACCGGTTCACAACCCTGGGACTCCGTAACAGAGCCAGCATATGACGAATCTTCCTCAGGAGCAAATTCACTTTTGGACGTAGTGTTAGAGCTTTTCTCCACAACGGGTTACGAAAGACTACGCCCGGAAGGCCAATACTCCCGGGGTGTACCAAGGAACATTGCGTCAACGATAAAAGACCTATAACTTACCAGTGACGCGTCGTGCGGCAAGGCCTTTCCCGACTTAAACCTTCGGGTGAAACGAGCTGGCCAATTGACAAGTGAGTAGAGGTAGATAACACTCTGTGCGCACACCTCCGAGGTGGGGCGCCGGGACGCCATCGTATGGGTGCAACTCCAAAGGCGGGGCTGGGATTAAACGGAACTGGCGAAGTCTTGATGTACAACCGGCCGCGCACCCGCGCCGTCACCGCACCCGGATTGCCGCTCTCGCGGCGTGACGCGCTGCAAGCGCTTCTTGCGTTC
>QIAS01000440.1:0-1542 GCA_003225615.1 Acidobacteriota bacterium
CTCGGAGTTTCCGGTTTTTATTCAACAATCAATAATCTTCAATCAACAATCGCCATGGCTTGGTTCAAGCGACAATCCGGTGAGCTGGACACTTCGGGCGAGAAGAAAGTTCGCACCGAAGGCTTATGGGTTAAGTGTGACCAGTGCCGGCAGATTATCTGGAAAAAAGATCTGGAGGACAACCTCAACGTTTGTCCCAAGTGTGACCGCCACTTCCGCATTGACGCGCGCACCCGTCTGGCGCAGCTTCTGGATGATGACCAGTATGAAGTTTTTGACGCCAACCTGGTTTCTACCGATCCCCTGCATTTTGTGGATTTGAAGGCGTACTCGTCACGGTTGAAGCAGGCGCAGAATGATACTGGGCTAACCGACGCAGTCATCAACGCACAGGGAAAGCTCGATGGACGCGCGGTCATAATAAGCGCGATGGGATACGCGTTCATTGGGGGCAGCATGGGGGCGGTGGTTGGGGAGGCAATCACCCGGGCCATCGAACGGGCGACCGAAAGGCGTTTGCCGATCATCATTATCTCTGCTTCCGGCGGAGCCCGGATGATGGAAGGGGTGGTCAGCCTGATGCAGCTGGCGAAGATCTCGGCTTCTCTGGCGCGGTTGGACGAAGCCAAAGTGCCTTACATTTCGGTGCTGACGGACCCGACAACCGGAGGTGTCACAGCATCGTTTGCCATGTTGGGGGATCTCAATGTTGCGGAACCGGGGGCGCTGATTGGATTCGCGGGGCCGCGAGTGATCGAGCAGACGATCCGGCAGAAGCTGCCGCAAGGCTTTCAACGCGCGGAGTTTCTCCTGGAGCATGGCATGCTCGACGCCGTCGTACCGCGCAAGCAGTTGAAGCCTTATATTGCGCGGGCGCTGGATTTCATGATGCCGGCGAATGGCGCCAAGAGCGCATAACCGCGGCTTTCAGCTATCAGCTTTCAGCCAACCTGCTCTCGACGCGGGTGAAGGTGCATTCCTTGCTGTTAGCTGGCTTGCTCTGGAAACTCTCCTGCAGAAGCTGCAAACTATAATCTAACTGAGTAGCTGAGAGCCTTAATGTCTTACGAAGCTGCCATTGCGAGCATGTACGCGCTCGGACACGAACTGGCGAATACACCTTCGCACAAGTTCGATCTGGAATACGTGCGCGTGCTGCTGACAGCTTTGAACCATCCGGAGCGACGGTTTCCGAGTGTTCTGATTGCTGGGACCAACGGGAAAGGCTCGACGGCGGCGACTCTGGCCGCGATTCTGCGGGCTTCCGGATTGGAGACTGGGCTTTACACTTCGCCTCATCTGATGCGGATCAACGAGCGCGTTCGGTTGAATGGCGAGGCGATCTTGGATGATGACTTTACCGGTTTGCATGATCTGGTCGATCGCACTGCGGAGCGGTTGGTTGCGGATGGCGATTTGCCTTGGCATCCGAGCTTCTTCGAGATGCTTACGGCAATTGCCTTTGAGCACTTCGCTCGCGTGCAGGTGGAAATCGCGGTGCTGGAAGTTGGGATGGGAGGTCGTTTGGATGCGACCAACGTC
>QIAS01000440.1:1552-2778 GCA_003225615.1 Acidobacteriota bacterium
TGGGGAATACTGTCGCGGAGATTGCTCGGGAGAAGGCGGGAATTATCCGGCGGGAAGGCATTGTGGTTACGCTTCCGCAGCAGCCTGCGGCGAATGATGTGCTTGGCAATGCGATTCTGGAGCTCGATGCTCAAGCGGTGAGCGCGGTTCCTTATGTTCCTCCGGTTTCGCCTGCGGCGAGCAGCACTGAGTACCGCGAACCATGCGCGGAGAACGGCAATGCGGTTTACCGATCGCGATATCCGCTGCAAGTTATGGGCAAGCAGATTGTGGTCGAGACCCCGCTTGTTGGACGTCATCAGCTGCGCAATGTGGCTTTGGCGATTGCTGCGGCGGAACAGCTCTGCTTGCAGGGATTCGCGCAGATCACTGCGGAATCCATCGAGCGCGGGATTCGGCAGACTGATTGGCCAGGACGATTCCAGGTGATTGCGCGGGCGATCGCGGGACGTGAAACGCTTCTGGATGTGGCGCACAATCCTGCTGGAGCTTGGGCTTTGCGGTCGGCTCTTTCTACGGTGTATGAGAATCGGCGGATGATCTTTGTGTTTGGGGCGATGCGCGATAAGGCTATTGGCGAAATGGCTGAGATTCTGTTTCCTCTGGCTGAGAACGTGATCGTGGTTCCTGCGGACAATCCTCGATCGGCTCAAGCGGTGGAAATCATGGCTGCGGCGAAGCGTGTTTCGGTTGCGATGGAAGCGGCTTCCGATATGGCTTCTGCTTTGGCTCGGGCTCGTGATTTGGCTGGTTCGGAAGATTTGGTGGTGATCACTGGTTCCATTTACATTGTGGGAGAGGCGATGCGGCAGCTTGGTCTGCGCGTCTAATATTTACCTGTGGAGTTTTTCAAAACATCTTCGACCGAACTGGAAACGGATCCGGAGCCAGCGACAGAAAAAATTGAACCGATCGGGGCGCCGGGGCGGCTTCGCAAATATGGGTGGCTGAGCCGGCTGCGCTCTTATTTCATTTTTGATCCGCTGATCTGGCTTTACACGGTTGTCTTCGGACTGGTCTCGATTCCGGCTTCGTTCTTTGGCGATCCGGAGCGCATCCTGCATGGCTTTGCGCGCTGGTGGTCGTGGCTGATTATGAAGACCATCTTCTCGCCGGTGAAGGTCACTGGCCTCGAGAAGATCGATACTGCCGTAGCGCACGTTTATGCGGTGAATCATGGGTCGGCGCTCGATATTCCGGTGCTGTATGTTCACCTGCCGTTTCAA
>QIAS01000029.1:0-8100 GCA_003225615.1 Acidobacteriota bacterium
GTTGTTGATCACGACATTCTTTTTCGCAGGCCCTTCGAAGATCGCGTTGCCTACAAAGCGATGCGCGACGTGGTCTGCCGAAAGGGCCTTTTCCGCCCCGAAATTGAACGTGTCCTGCGGGATCAAGACGAAGCTCGGGTTAGGACCATTGTCCAGACTCTTTGACCACGTGTAGCTGATTCCATAACCGATGTGATGGGTTAGGCGCTTGTTCAAATTGACCAGCAGGCCGTCGAACTCCGAATACCAGCGCGAGTCCGCTTCAAAGAAAAGAAAGTTCGCGCTGGCCGGAACAAACTGGGCCTTGCAACCGGTGTCGCCTTTGGAATCGTGCAAGCCACAAATTTGTGGATTTGCCGGGTTGACTGCCTGGTTGATGTTGTAAAAGCTGCCCAGGTGAACACCGTGAGTACGCAAATAGCTGATATTGAGTACGTGATCTTTGAACGGCTCAAACTCCAGCGAAAGGCTGTGTTGGATGCCGTAAGGCTGCCGGTGATTTTTGGTGAAACGTACGACAGTCGCCGGCCCGAGAAAACCGGTGGCCGGGTCTGGGTAGCTTCCGCCAATGAAACCGTTGAACGCCGCCTGCATTGGTCCGCCTGGACCCACGGCACTGGCAAATCCGAACAACTGGGTCACAGAATTCAAGTCATCTTCCTGCGGCCGGAACTTGGTTTGTCCTCCGCAAGAAGGCTTCTGACACATGAGCAAGGGTGCCGGTACGATGCCGTGAAATATTCCAATGCCCGCTCGAACAATAAAATTGTGGCTTCCGCCCAGGCTGTAAGCAATGCCCAGACGTGGATCCACGCCTACTTGCCGATTGACCACTCCGCTGGGCCAGGTTTCCCAATCCGTCCGCACTCCAGCATTCACTGTTAGCTTCTGCGTCGCACGCCAGTTGTCCTGCACAAAAAGGCCACCGTACGTATGATCAAGCGTGCCCTGTGCCGCATTCCGGACTGTATCTGGATAGTGGTTGAGCTGAAACACCGAAGGATCGAAGGTGGCTTCATTGAAGGTAGGGGCCTGGAACCTTTCGAAAAACAGCACCACGGGATCATGGTCGAGCAAGTTGGAAATTCCGCAGATCGGATTGCTGGGATCGGGCGCGATGCACAAAAATGTCGCTTCAAAGGGATAGAACAGCGGGAAAGACTCGGTCGTGCGCACCCAGTTGTAGTCGCCCCCCAAACTGAAGGTGTGCTTGCCCACGTTCTTGGTGAGATTGTCAACCAGTTCAAAACGTCCCTCGCGATAGAAATCCGGATTGCCGCGATTGACGCCGATCGCAAACTGATTCGCTACTTCCATGTGAGGCTGCGAACTCACGGTCGGAAAATCGTAATTGCGGTGCGCATACTGCACCCTCAACTCGTTCACCAGCGACGAAGTGAAGGTCGTGGAAAGATTGCCCACCAGCGAGTGGTCCTTGTCCGAGTTGTTTTTGAATCCTGATGGCAGATCGAACCCATCGTTCAGTGGCGAATAATTCTTCAAGTTGCCGTTATTAAAGAAATAACGCACAAAAAGGTTATTCTTGTTGTTGATGGTGTGATCGACGCGAAGAAGCACGTTGTCGTAATCCGTATTCCGCGTGACATTCAGGTTCTCCAGAGGGAACCCGATCCCTGCCTTGAATTGATTGATGGTCGTGATGTTATTGAGGATGATCGAGTTGTAGTAAGGCGATTCCCGCCGTCTCTGGCCTTCATAATTTCCAAAAAAGAACGTCCGGTTCTTGATCACCGGTCCGCCCAGCGTGAATCCAAATTGATTTTGGCGCAGCTTATTTAGCTTCTTGCATCCGCCGGAAGCCAGGTTCCCTGGCACCGCGCACGTCGATGGATCGGAGGACGCCAGAATGCTGCCGGCATCAAATGCATCGTTGCGCAGATATTCGTAAACCGACCCGTGGAAATCGTTGCTGCCGCTCTTGGTGACGATATTTACGATGCCACCTACGGCCCGTCCATACTCAGTGCTGTAGCTGGTGTTGATCACGCGGAACTCCGCGACGCCTTCCTGCGAGGGCGTGTACTTCTGCACGCCTGAAGCAGTGGAGATGTTGTCCGCGCCATCCACAGCAATGAAGTTGTAGTGAATATTCTGGCCTGCAAAAGATAGCTTGGTCACAGGCTCGATGATCACGTCGGTGCTGCCCGAAGTCGTGTCGCCGATCTTCACCCCCGGAGCGAGCAGCGCGAAGTCGATGAACTGGCGCCCGTTCACGGGCAGATCCTGAATCTTCTGCTCATCAATCACCGAACTCACCATGGTGCGCGTCGGTTCGGCCACCTCGCCCACGTCCTGCACCACAACTTCCTGGGTAACCTGGCCCACTGGCAAGTTGAAATCCACATTGGCGGCAGCGCCCAAGTCCAGATGAACTTTCTTTGCGGCCTTCTTGAAGCCTGATTTTTCCGCCGTCACCGTGTAGTCGCCCGGCGGAAGTAGCGTGATCTGGTAGTCTCCGGTGGCGCTGGCAGTCGTCGATCGGCTCAAACCAGTGGCGGCGTTCAGCGCTGTGACGTTGGCCTGGGGAATCGCCGCGCCAGTCGAGTCAAAGATCCGGCCTTGCACGCTCACGGTAACTTCCTGCCCCTGTAGTAATGCGACCGACAATCCAAAGAGCACAACGCACAATGCCAGCCACGTTGATCCCTGCGGCAACACTGCGGCATAGCGGCGAATCCTATTCGCCCTCGATCTTCTTTGAGTCATCACATTGGGCTCCATGTCTTCCTCCTACCCCGCCCGATTCATTGCCACTCCTACTTCAAGTTTCCCGATTCTTCTTCACGCGACGGACTTCCCATTGGCCTTGGAAATCTGTCCATTCATCACCCGCATTAACCGTGACTCGGAATCGTCCAAATGCCGCGCCAGCACATCGGCGCATTCCTTCAATCGGCCTGCCGACAACAGTTGGCAGATTTTGCGATGAATGGGTATGAGCCCGCCCGGATTGTCATGACGCCGGTCCACCAGCACCATGCCCATGCGCAGCTCTTGAATCACGTTTTGATAGAAAGCTTCCAGACGTTTATTGTGGTGAAAGCGGATCAAAGAACTGTGGAATTGGAAGTCGTGGCCGACCGCACCTACCCAGTCCTGGCTACGCACGGCTCCTTCATATCGCTCCAGCACAATGCGTAATTCGTCCAGAATGTCGCGATCGACCCGGTTCGCAGCCAGCACTGCCGGAATCTCCAGCATCCGGCGCAGATAGTAAATCTCCTGCACATCTTTCAGGGCCAACTGCGACACCGCCACGCCGCGATGCAAGCTGCGCTTCAGCAAACCTTCGATGGAAAGAATGCGCATGGCCTCGCGCATCGTGTTTCGCGAAACACCCAGAGAATTGGCGAGGAGCACTTCTTGCAGCGGCGTTCCCGGGCGTAGTTCGCCATCGAGAATCCTCTGCCGCAGGATTGCTGCTGCCTGGTCGGCGACACTGACCCGGTGGATCTGTGAATGTTCCATGGTGATCAGATCACAAAGGCTAGACGGCTCGAAATCTTAGCCGAAATGTTCAATTTGTCAACTGTTGAAACATTGACCAAAAGCAGGTGTACGCTTTACTGCCCGGTTAGCGTCGTCTCCAAACCCACGCGGCGACAGTGGCCTCGGACGCCCCGCCGAGGAATCCCAGCAACTTCCTCCTCATGTATCATTTCCCCTTGAGCATTCCGCCAACGCCTCGGACAACATCGTGACCTCCGCGACACAACCTGCCATTGGTTCCTACCTGGCCGAAGTCCGCACAGGCCTACCGCTTGCCCGCGAAATGGCCTGTCAGTTAATTGAATGTAGTGACGATCAATTGCCTTACCTTTTGGCAACGGCCAGTGCCCTCAAAGAGCGCTTCAAGCCCACAGTCATCACTTACTCGCGAAAAGTTTTTCTGCCGCTCACTAATCTGTGTCGCGATTATTGTGGTTATTGCACCTTCCGCCGCGATGCGACCGACCCCGGCGCCCACACCATGACGCCCGACGAAGTACTCGCTACAGTTCAGACCGGCGAGAAGCTAGGCTGCACCGAAGCTCTCTTCAGCCTGGGTGACAAACCTGAACTCGTTTTCCCGGAAATGCGCAAGACTCTCAAGCGCCTCGGCTACAACTCGACGCTTCAATATCTCGAGGCTATGTGTCAGCTTGTGCTGAAGGAGTCCACTCTCCTTCCACATCCGAATCCGGGATTGATGAGCACGGAATGGCTGAGACGCCTTTCGGCGGTTTCCGCCAGCATGGGCCTGATGTTAGAAACCACGAGCACTGCCCTGCTGAGTGCCGGTGCGGCACACGAGAATGCGCCCGATAAGGTCCCCGCCAAGCGCCTTCACACGATCGAGGAAGCGGGCAAACTGAATATCCCATTCACCACGGGATTACTGATTGGCATTGGGGAGACCCCTGCAGAGCGCGTGGACACGTTGCTGGCGATCCGCGAACTCCATCGGCGTTACGGGCATATTCAGGAAGTGATTGTGCAGAACTTCCGCGTCAAGCCCGACATTCCCATGCGTGATTGGCCTGAACCCAGCCGTGGAGAGATGTTACGCTGTGTGGCCGTAGCGCGCCTGCTTATACCCGAGGCAAACATTCAGGCACCCCCAAATCTGTCCGCCCCTTATTATGATGATCTGTTGGATGCCGGAATCAACGATTGGGGAGGTGTGTCGCCGCTGACGCCCGATTTTATCAATCCGGAAAAACCATGGCCGCATTTGGAGCAACTCCGGTCGCGAACCGAAGCTAAAGGATTCCAGCTACGGCAGCGTCTGCCTGTCTACCCCGAGTTTATTCCCGCCGCCATGGCCCAAGGTGGACTGTTGGCCGAGAAGCTGAAAGCATCCGCCGATGGCGTCGGCTACGCTCGGAGGGCTGCATGATTGCTGTTCTTACCGGGGGGACGGGGGGTGCCAAATTCGTCGACGGCCTCCGCCAGATCGTGCCGCCGGAAGAACTCACATTAATCGTAAACACCGGCGATGACCTGATCTGGTGGGGACTTTATATGTCCCCCGACCTTGATTCCATTGCCTACGTTCTTGCCGGTCTGCTCAGCAAAGAACGCGGCTGGGGCGTGAAGGGTGATACCTTTTATTGCCTGCAAGCCATGGGAGATCTTGGCCAGCCCATCTGGTTCCACGTGGGCGACCGCGATCTCGCGGTTCACTTGCTTCGTTCGAAATTGATGGCAGAGGGAAAAACCTTATCCGAAGCGACAAAAGAAATTGCTTCCCGCTTAGGTGTCACGGCAAAAATTCTGCCCATGACCAATTCTCGCGTGGAAAGCCGCATCGGCACTCCCGTTGGCGAGCTCAGTTTTGAGGAATATTTCGTGCAACGCTGGTATCAGGATCCGGTCCAGTCGGTTCATTTCGCGGGAGCCGCCGAAGCGCAGCCCGCGCCCGGAGTCGTCGACGCAATCATGTCGGCCAACGCAATTCTCCTCGCACCCAGCAATCCTGTCACCAGCATTGGACCGATTCTCGCCGTGCCGGGAATTCGTGAAGCCTTACGCGAGACGCAGGCGCCGGTGGTGGCGGTAAGTCCCATCGTCGGTGGCGCTCCGGTGGCGGGCCCTGCCGGCATCCTGATGGCCGCCCAAGGGTTGCCGGTTTCCATTGCAGGTGTGGCGCAAGCCTATCGCGACTTTCTCGATCTGCTGGTGGTGGATACACGCGACGCTGCTGCTGCCGAAAAATTGCGCGAGACTGGCTTTCACGTGCAGTGTGCCAGAACTGTAATGAAAACCGCTGAGGACAAAGCTCAACTCGCGCGCGCGGTGGTTGCCCTCATTTCCGGCGCCAGCACTGCGCCTGCCAGCACGGACTAATATGATTCTTATCCCCGTAAAAAATTTAAGCACCGCCAAGCAGCGCCTCTCTCCCGCGCTTGACCATTCTCAGCGAGTGGAACTCGCGCAAGCCATGCTCCACGACGTGTTAGAAGCTGTTGGCGCTTGGGCCAGCCGGCCACCCGTGGCTCTTGTTACGAGCGACCGTTTCGCGGCGGAATTGGCCAAAACTTTCGGTTTTGAGGTTATTCCAGACGACAACAATCAAAGCGAGACCGACGCTATTGAAATGGCGACTCAGGTCTGCCAATCGCGTGGGCTAGAAAGCACGTTGGTCATTCCCAGCGACATTCCATTGGTCCAGACTTGGGAACTGGAAAAAATCCTGCAGGCCGCGCCTCCGCAAGGTTCCGTCCTGGTTCCCGCGGCCAACGGGCGCGGGACCAACGCCGCTCTGCGCACCCCGGCAGGGCTCTTCCCGCTGCGCTTTGGCAATGACAGTTTCAAACCACACTTCGAAACCGCCCGCGCCACCGGAAAACCCTGCATCGTTCTCCTGTCGCCCGCAATTGCACTCGATGTGGACGATCCAGCCGATCTCAAGAACCTTATCGCCGCCGCGGGCGAAAGACGCGCTCAACGTTTCGCCCGGCAATTGAACGTTGAAGATTATCCGCTAGCCGCCAATGAATAAGGAGTCTTGCTCGCGGGAGCTGCGCATCATTCCCGTCCCCGTTCAAAGTGATATCAGACCCGGAGATGATTTGGCAGGAAAACTTCTGCAGGCGCTCAAGCATCTCGGTATATCGCTGATGGATGGTGACATTCTCGTCGTGAAGCACAAAATCGTTTCGAAATCCGAAGGCCGGCTGGTCGATCTCGAGCGAATCAGGCCTTCTGCCAGTTCGCGGAAGTGGGCGCGGCGCTACAAACTGGACCCACGCGTGACCGAACTGGCTCTAAGTCAGAGCAAGCGCGTGGTTCGACGTAAGCAGGGTGTGCTAATCACCCAAACTCGTCACGGTCTGGTTTGCGCGAACAGTGGAGTTGACGTTTCTAACGTGGACGGCGGACGTCATGCTTTGCTTCTTCCCACGGATCCCGACCGCTCTGCCTTGCAACTGCACGGTAAGCTGCGAAAAAAACTGAAGCTCTCTATCCCGGTGATCATCAGTGACAGCTTTGGCCGCCCCTGGCGCGAGGGCTTGACCGAGGTGGCTATCGGCGTAGCTGGCATGAAGCCATTACACGATTACCGCAGCCAACGCGACCCTTACGGCTATGCCTTGCGGGTCAGTGTGGACGCTATCGCCGATGAATTGGCTTGCGCCTCGGGCCTGCTTTGCGGCAAGCTTGCTCGCACTCCGGCGTGTATCATTCGCGGGTTTCGATATCGGCGGGGCAGCGGCCGAGCCCGCGAGTTAATTCGTCCCGCAAAGAATGATCTGTTCCGTTGAGGAGGATTTGTGGTTAGAAAGTTGACGGATTCAGAACTCGAAAAGTTTCCTTCTCTCGACTGGACTCAAATCGCTCCCAGCATGACGCATGCCACGCGCGCCGCTGTGGACAAGGTCCTGGAGGCACAGGACGGAAGCGTGCTCTCGCAACAAGAGTGTCTCTCGCTCGCCCATAGCGAAGGCAACGACCTGCTGGGACTGCTGGTTGCCGCTGATATTCTCCGCCGGGAACTAGTCGGAAATCTCATCACCTACGTGGTCAATCGCAATATCAATTTCACCAACGTCTGCTTTGTCGGATGTAAGTTCTGCGCCTTCAGCCGCGAGATTCTTACTTTCTCAGCTTGGAACAGGTTGCTCAAAAGGCGGTGGAAGCCTGGGATCTTGGAGCAACCGAGGTGTGCATTCAAGGAGGCCTGCCGCATGGATTGCAGCCTTTTTATTATCGCGACATTCTGCGCGCCGTGAAGGCTGCCGTTCCTCGCATGCATATCCACGCCTTCTCTCCCATGGAAATACTGTATGGCGTGGAACTCACGGGCATGCCGGTCGCCGACTATCTCTCCATGTTACGCGACAACGGCCTCGACACGCTGCCCGGAACCGCCGCCGAAATTCTCGATGACGATGTACGTTTTGTTCTTTCTCGTAACAAACTATCCAGCGCGCAATGGAAACACATTATCCGCACCGCTCATGGCTGCGGAATCCGCACCACTTCCACCCTGATGTATGGCCACACCGAAACCCCGGCGCACTGGGTAAACCAGTTGCTCTCGTTCCGCGAAATCCAGCAGCAGACAGGTGGGTTCACTGAATTCGTGCCGTTGGG
>QIAS01000029.1:8143-9036 GCA_003225615.1 Acidobacteriota bacterium
AGAACACCTAAAAATCCATGCTCTCGCCCGTATCATGCTCGCCGGCGCCATCAACAATATCCAGGTTTCGTGGGTAAAGTTGAATCGCCGTCTGTCCCAACTCTGCCTGCACGCAGGAGCGAACGATTACGGCGGCACTTTGATGGAAGAAAATATTTCGCGCGAAGCTGGCGCCACTGCCGGCCAGTACACCAGTCCGGAAGACTTCCAAAATCTGACCATGGAAATTGGACGGATCCCGGCAGAGCGCAACACCACCTACTCGCGCATTAACATCAAGGTGCCGATCGCCGACCTTATCACCGAGCACGCGTTCATGCCGGAGTTTGCTTGAGCCGCCCCATAGCGATCCTGGGCGGGACTGGCCCGGCGGGTACGGGCCTGGCATTACGTTTGGCACGAGCAGGAGAAACTCTGATTATCGGATCGCGCGACGCTGCTCGCGCTCGAGACATCGCAAGCAAAATCAAAGAGCAATCCGGAGCAAGCGCACAGGTTTCTGGTGCGGAAAATTCCGAAGCCTGCGCCGCCACCGACTTGTTGCTGTTGACGGTTCCCTTCGAAGCCCAGGCTAACCTGCTAAAGCAGCTCAAGCCCGCCATGCGTTCCGGCAGCATTTTGATTGACGCAACCGTCCCCCTGGCTGCCAGCGTTGGCGGCCGCGCCACCCGTACACTCGGCGTCTGGCAAGGCTCTGCTGCCCAGCAGACAGCCGAACTCGTTCCCAAGGGCGTATCGGTGGTTGCGGCGTTTCACAATGTCTCGGCCGAAGTATTGAACGGCGATGACCCCTTGGATTGCGACGTGATTGTCTGCAGTGATGACGCCAACGCAACTCAGGCCGTCTGCCAACTCGCATCGAAGATCCCAGGCATACGAGCGATTTACGGCGG
>QIAS01000029.1:9100-12504 GCA_003225615.1 Acidobacteriota bacterium
CATCGGCTTAAACATCCGCCACAAAGGTCATGCCGGCATTCGCATTACCGGGCTTCCGAATGCCGCTTACAAGGCGACCTAGTGATGGTATCGCTCAATTTTGACCGAGATGAACGATCCCAACCTTGACGGCGTGGCCATCCAGTTTCGCGATGTCTCCTTCCGGCCTGTCGACAATCGCGAAATCCTGCGAGACCTAAACCTTGAAATCCGGCGCGGCGAGACGCTCGTCTTGCTGGGCCGAAGCGGCTCCGGAAAAACCACGACTCTGAAGCTAATCAATCGCCTGCTTGACCCGACCGAAGGTACCGTGCTGGTTGACGGCCGCCCCACCACCGCATGGGATGTGAGCCGCTTGCGTCGCATGATCGGCTACGTCATTCAGGAAGTCGGCCTGTTTCCGCACTTCACCGTGGAGCGCAATATCGCGCTCGTTCCCAGAATCGAGAACTGGCCCACCGAACGCATCCAAAAGCGAGTCCACGAACTGCTGCAGCTTGTAGGACTCGACGCCCAACTGCTTTCGCGCTACCCGCGCGAACTTTCCGGGGGTCAGCGCCAACGAGTTGGGGTGGCTCGCGCTCTCGCTGCCGATCCGCCATTTCTCCTTATGGACGAGCCCTTTGGCGCGCTCGACCCAATAACCCGTACCGAACTGCAACGCGAATTTCTTTCCCTGCAAGAACGTCTGCAGAAGACCGTAGTTTTCGTTACCCACGACATGCGCGAAGCATTGAGCCTGGGCACTCGTATCGCGCTCCTCGAGGCAGGCCGTCTCGTCACCGTGGATGCCCCCGACCAATTCCTGAACTCAACCAATCCCCTGGTAGTCGCCTATGTGGACGCGTTTCGCACCGACGTAAGAACCTCTCATCATCGAGGCACATCATGAATTTCTGGCAGTTTATGCTCCAGAATAGCGGGCAGGTGCTTGAACAGACCTTGGAACATCTCTGGCTGGTGGGAGTCTCCACAGTGCTTGCCGTTCTAATCGGAATTCCCCTCGGCATTCTCATCACCCGCTTACCCAAACTGAACAAGCCAGTGCTCGGAGCCGCAAACGTCATCCAGACAATTCCCAGCCTGGCGCTTTTCGGATTTCTTCTGCCGGCCCCCTGGATCGGAACGCGCGCCGACCGTTTGGCAATTCTTGCCCTGACGCTTTACGCATTGTTGCCAATGATTCGCAACACCTATGTGGGAATCCAGGGAGTCGACCGCGCAGTAGTCGAAGCCGGCCGCGGCATGGGCATGACCGATCGCCAACTTCTCTTTCAGGTCGAACTGCCGTTAGCAATCGGAGTCATCATCGCCGGAGTGCGCGTTGCCACGGTGATCTCCGTGGGCCTCGCCACCATAGCTGCCGCGATCGGGGCCGGCGGTCTTGGCGAATTTATTTTTCGCGGGCTGGCCATGGTAAACAACGCGGTAATTCTGGCAGGCGCGATCCCGGCCGCGTTGCTGGCGCTCGCCGCCGATTTCGGCTTTGGCTGGCTGGAGAAACGGCTGCAGCCAAGCTGATACGCAATTTGTAATCTGTCATTCCAGAGCGAAGCGAAGGATCTATGCATTTTGCTCGTGCAATGCGCGGAACGGTGCGACGCCCATCAGCAACCATGATCTGCCTTGCCGCAATCCTCATGTTGCCTGCTTTTCTCGTCGGGTGCGCCCCTTCGCGCGAGAACCGCATCGTCATCGGCTCCAAGAATTTCACCGAGCAACTCATCCTCGGCGAGTTGATGGCGCAGCAACTTGAATCCCGAACCGGCCTACGAGTCGAGCGCCGCTTCTATCTTGCCGGGACCTTCATCTGCCACCAAGCGATCCTCGCCGGACGTGTGGACATTTATCCTGAATACACTGGCACCGCTCTGACCGCCGTGCTAAAAGAAAAAGCCTCTGGCGAGCCTGGAGAAGTATACGAGCGCGTAAAAGAAGAGTACCGGAAGCGGTTCGACCTCGATCTCGGCGCCCCATTCGGTTTCAACGACACCTTCGCGATCGAAATTCGCGGCGAAGATGCCCGCCGTCTTCACCTCAACACCATCTCGCAAGCCGCTGCTTACACTCCGCAATGGCGCCCCGGATTCGGATATGAATTCATGGAGCGCCCCGATGGCTACAAAGGCCTGGTCACCACCTACGGCCTGCGCTTCGCGGCCCCGCCGCGCATCATGGACCTGGGCTTGCTTGACCGCGCATTAATAGACAAGCAGGTCGATTTAATCGCCGGCAACACTACCGACGGACTGATCACAGCACTCGACTTATTTATCCTCGACGATGATCGCCACTATTTTCCACCTTATGAAGCCGTGCCTATAATTCGCCAAGACACGATGAACCGACATCCGGAACTTGCTCCGGCGCTCCAGGCACTCGCCGGAAAAATCTCAGATGACGAAATGCGCCGTCTGAATTACGCAGTAGATGGTGAACATCGCAATCCAACCGAGGTGGTGGCAGAATTCCGCCGAAAGAAAGGTATGTGAACGACGTTATACGATAGATAATCCATGGCCAATCAGGATACAGACGCGACTTGGAAATACCACAACGGAACCAAGCATTCGCCGTTGAGCATACGCGCCCACCCCCATTTCCTTGACTGGGAGAACAAGCCGCTGCCATTCAAAATTTATCCCACACTCGAGGTCCTGCGCCTTCCTAAGCAGCCGAAACAAACCGGCGTGGCTGCCCTTTCGGCGATCGCAAACACTGGTATCGTCTCCAAGAAGGAAGCTGTGCCCGACTTGGAAGCAATCGCGCAGTTACTTTTCTTTTCAGCCGGAGTTACCAAGAGCAAGAAATATCCCGGAGGCGAAATATTCTTTCGTGCCGCGGCATGTACCGGAGCGTTATACGAGATTGAACTCTACCTCGTCTGCACCGATCTGGCGGAACTCCCCGCCGGGGTCTACCACTTCGGCGTTGCTGAATTTGGCTTACGCCAGCTACGTGCAGGAGACTTTCGTGAGATCCTCGTGAAAGCCACGGCAGACGAGCCTTCCGTGTCTCATGCTCCCCTCATAATTGTTTGCACCGGAACCTACTGGCGCAATGCATGGAAGTACCGCTCGCGAACCTATCGCCATTTTGGCTGGGACAATGGAACCATTCTGGCGAACCTCCTGGCCATGAGTTCTGCGTTGGGCCTTCCGGCAAAAATCGTCTGCGGGTTTGTCGACGCGCAGGTGAATTCCCTCCTTGATCTGGATATCCAGCGCGAAGTCGCGTTTTCGCTCGTCTCTGTGGGTCACGTCTCGTCGAAGCCCTCGGCTTCCGGAGCGGTCGAGACCCTTGACCTGCCCACGGTGGCGTACTCGAAGGCAGAAGTGGACTATCCCCCGATGCGGCAGATGCACAGCGCATGCTCCCTCGATTCTCCCGACGAGGTAGCCGAA
>QIAS01000454.1 GCA_003225615.1 Acidobacteriota bacterium
ATCATCGCGGTGAACAAAGATTCGGAGGCGCCGATTTTCGAGATTGCAGACTACGCGGTTGTCGGGAATTTGTTCGATATCGTTCCACCGCTTATCGAAGAAGTGAAGAAGGCGAAGGCGGCAACTTAACTGATGCTGATTTTTCGCAAGCCCCTCGAAAATATCGACCGACCGCAGATGGAAGCCGACGTGGTCATTGTCGGCGGCGGCCCGGCGGGTATGGCTTGTGCCCTGCGCCTTTCACAACTCATCGACGAGCACAACGCCAAGAACCCCGGCTCACCTCTGAGCAAAGAGAACGTTTACCTGCTGGAGAAGTCTCGCGAAATTGGCCAGCACTGCCTCTCCGGCGCCCTGCTCGACCCTCGCGCCATGCGTGAATTGCTCCCCGGCTTTGAAAAAGAAGCACCCATAGACGCCGAGGTGACGAAAGAAGCCGTTTACTTTCTAACCAGAACTGGCAAATTCAAGTTCCCCATTACGCCACCCCCGCTGCGCGCTCACGGTAACTATGTTATCTCGATCAACCGGTTTGTGAAGTGGTTGGGCAGCAAGGTGGAAGAAGCGGGAATCACCGTCTTCACGGGATTCGCAGGATCAGAACTCCTGTTCGACGGCGATCGCGTGTCCGGCGTTCAAACCGACGACAAAGGCGTCGACAAGCATAACCAACCCAAGTCGAATTTCGAGCCCGGCTACGACCTCAAGGCCAAAGTCACCATTCTCGCCGAAGGTCCCCGTGGCTCGCTCACCAAACAATTAGTCAAGAAATTCAGCCTTGATAAAGATCGCAACCCGCAGACTTACGGCGTGGGCGTGAAGGAATTATGGGAAGTCCCGGCCGGACGTATCGCGCCCGGTGAAGTCATCTACACCATGGGCTGGCCGCTGACCTCGAAAGAATATGGCGGGGCTTGGATTTATGGCAGTAAGGACAACATTGTTTCACTCGGCTTCGTGACCGATCTCGGCTACCGCGACCCCCGCCTCGATCCACAACGCGTGCTGCAGGAATTCAAAAAGCATCCTTACATTGCCGGCTTGCTCGCAGGCGGGAAGATGATCCGCTACGGGGCAAAATCGCTGCCCTACGGAGGCTGGTGGGCCATTCCGCCGGTTGCCGGAGACGGTTGGATGATCGTCGGCGACTCGGCCGGTTTCCTTAACTCGCAGCGTTTGAAAGGCATTCACCTCGCGATCAAGAGCGGAATGCTGGCCGCGGAAACGGTTTTCGACGCATTAAAGAAGAGTGATTCGTCCGCCGCTACGCTCAACGATTTTCAGAGAAGAGTCGAAAACAGCTGGATCAAGGAAGAACTCTGGAGAGTTCGCAACTTCCACCAGGGCTTCGAGCACGGCCTGTGGGCAGGAATGTTGCACGCGGGACTGCAGCAAATCACTGGCGGCCGCGGTCTTTATAGCCGCTATTCTGCCAAACCCAGTCACGCGCACATGAAGAAACTTGCCGAGCTTCCAGCGGACGGCGGGTCGACAAGCTTACTGACCTGTATCACTCGGGCACGAAGCACGAAGAGGACCAGCCCGCCCACCTCGTTATTCACGACACGAATATCTGCGAACAGCGCTGCATAAAAGAGTACGGCAGTCCCTGCCAGAATTTCTGCCCCGCCAACGTCTACGAAATGCTGGATGACAACTCCGCCCCTAACGGCAAGCGCATCAGCCTGAATCCATCAAACTGCGTGCACTGCAAAACCTGCGATATTGAGGATCCCTACCAAATCATCACCTGGGTTCCGCCCGAGGGGGGCGGCGGCCCAAACTACGATGGCATGTGATTCCCTTTCGCACCGCGTAGCCATTCTTCTGGCCTCGAGGAAAGGCAATGAAAGATGTTCGATCTCTTCCAGTCTGCTGCGTCATCGTAGCGGCTTTCTCTTTGTGCGCTTTCGGACAGAAGAGCCAGACTTCAGCGGCTGCCGAGCGTCTGGAGGAATGGCGCCGATCGCGAGTTTCTTCTTTGATGAATGATTTCGGTGAACTGGCGCGCTATCGCGAAGCTAATTCGCGTCTGACAGCGCCTAAGCCGGGCGAAAACCGTGTGATTTTCTTTGGTGATTCCATAACAGATTCCTGGCACCTCGAGGAGTATTTCCCCGCCAAGCCATACATCAATCGCGGCATCAGCGGGCAGACCACTCCGCAAATGCTGCTCCGTTTTCGGCAGGACGTCATTGACCTCCAGCCCAGTGTCGTCATCATTCTCGCGGGTACGAATGATATCGCAGGGAACACAGGGCCGACGTCGTTGGAGGAGATTGAGGCAAATTATAAGTCCGTCGCTGAACTGGCGCGAGCGCACAATATAAGCGTGGTGTTCTCCTCGGTGTTGCCGGTACACAACTACACGCCGGAGTCGCAATATACGTTTCCGCTCCGCTCGCCGGAGAAGATTTTGGAACTCAATCAATTTCTCAGGCACTATTGCGAAGCAGGCAACTGCGTTTATGTGGACTACTTCAATGCGATGGTAGACAACAAGGGTCTGCTGAAGAAAGAACTTGCCGAAGACGGGTTGCATCCGAACGCGGCTGGTTACAAAGTGATGGCGCCGCTTGCGGCCGCGGGGATACAAAAGGCCTTGCCGGCATCAGATGCCCCCTAAGTTTTCGAATCCCGGAAAGGGCGGTACCCGTCTATAATGTATTGAGTTTCCGACCGCCGCAGCCTTCGGGCATACCCTGGCTGCGGTGGCGAAGTTTTCTGAGTTGAGAGAACTGAGGGTGCGAGTGGAAACGCCCGCGCCTCCCGTGTTTCGCGAGGAGCACTTGGAAAGGAGACACCTGCTGGGCGCATCCTGCGCTGCTGCGTGTCCTTTCCCTCTGTCAGCGAATCCGAGCTCGGAACCTTCAGTTCGGGGCTAAGTGGTAACTGCTAATGGCTGCCCTCATCGACAAATTCGGCCGCCCGATCACCGATCTGCGGATCTCCATCACCGACCACTGCAACTACAAGTGCGTCTATTGCCGTACCGGGAATGAAGGTGCTCTTTACGCCGATCTGCCGATTAGTGACTATTTGCGTATGGCCTGCGTACTTGCCGGACTGGGCATAAAGAAAGTCCGCATCACGGGTGGCGAGCCGCTTTTGCGTAAGGGTGTGATTGACTTTGTCCGCGAGCTCTCAAAATTGAGAAGTCTCGATGGCGAGCCGCTGGATATCGCGATCACCACCAACGGGCATCTTCTTGCGGAGATGGCGCAACCGCTGAAGGAAGCGGGGCTGCACCGCGTCACGGTCAGTATGGACGCAGTTGATCCCGAGCGCTTTGCCCGCATTACCCGGGTCTCTAACGGCTACGACAACGTGCTCGCCGGAATTCGCGCTGCGAAGCGTGCCGGGCTTGAGCCGGTGAAGGTCAATTGTGTCCTGATGCG
>QIAS01000455.1:0-406 GCA_003225615.1 Acidobacteriota bacterium
AGCCGTGCAACACGGCAAAGAGCACATCCTTGTGCTTGAGCACGGCGAACATCGTCAGGTTACGAGATCCGGCGGGCCGGGCGCGTGAACTTAGTCTCAGAAATCCACTAGCTTTACATCGATGGCTTGTCCGCTGATATCGATCTGTGTCGGTCCCAGCTTGTCTGTAGCCGTGTCATAAATGCGTAGCTCCCCGTTTTCCACGACGTACATCACGTTACGCCCCTTAATGGCTTGCACGCCGGTGACATCGCCATTATCCGGCGGAATCACTACCCCGGGGTTGATGGTGTTGAAGATGGAAAGACAGCCTCTCACTTCGGTGCCGGGATTATTAATGCTGGTACAGTTTCGGGTGCCTACAAACAGTTGGCCGTTGTCGCTCAGATCGATTCGATTGTGGAAA
>QIAS01000455.1:475-2721 GCA_003225615.1 Acidobacteriota bacterium
GCCGGTGCAGGCATTCGCTGGAGCAGTCGGGGGAGGCGTTCCCGCCACGTACAACGTATTGCCATTTATCAGCCCGATAGTAGCCGCATCCACCGGGAGAGCCGGTCCCAGCAGGTTTTGAGTTGTCATGTCCACCGCCTGAATGCTGGCTGTTTGTCCACCGCATTCCGGGCCACAGTTCAGAACATACGCGGTATTGTCGTCGCTGCTGAAAAGGGCTCCCACCGGGCGATTGAAGCCAGTAATCGTGCTGACGACATTCGGACTTTGGCAAAGAGGAGTACAGGCAGGAACGTTGCTCGTCGCCACTACGGTCATCGTATCCGAGTTGTCGCTAAAGACCAGCAGCCGGTTGCCGTTGTGGCTTTCCGCCAAGTAATGAGCGCCGGGCACAGGAATGGTGAAGGGAATATTCCCGACGTTCAGGTTCATTACCTCAATCGCGCCCGGCGATTGACCAAAAACCGGCGCATTGTTCACAGCGGCGTAAGCCCTGGTTGCATCTGGCGAAACTGCAATACTTTCCGTAGAACCCGGCAGAGTAATCGCGCCCGAGGAACTCTCAGTCGTGTTGTTGACAACGGCAACCGAGTTGTCCGCGGCAGAGTACGCTAAAGTGAGTTTCTTATTCGGCGCCAGAACCAGCATACCGGGTAGATTCGAGGTGCTTACGAAAGCCGGAGCCCGCAGGTCCCGACTGGCATCAATAACGAATAGTCCAGCAGGTACTCCTCCCGGGAAGGCAGTGGAAGGGCCGAGCGAAACATCCTGAGAAACGAATGCTCGAAAATTGACGTTGCTGGTGGCAGCCCGCTGTTGGGTGGGCGCCTTGTATCCACATGATACGACTAGACCGCCCAAAGCGAGGGCCGCCGCTGCTATGACAGCTCGTTGGAAACCTGGGGCTCTGAAATGCATGCTGGATGGAGACTTAGATGCGAAGCTCGAGATTATAACAGAGCATATTTTCGTGCAGGAGTCGCCGATCAGTCGTGCGGGGGGAGTGCCAAAACAACTCTCCTCCTGATATTCTGAGTGACAATGGCTGGGGACCTGCTCAAACGGCTCAAGCAATCGCCCGTCCTGTGTGACGGTGCCATGGGTACACTTCTGTACGCCAAGGGTGTGTTCATCAATCGGTGCTATGACGAACTGAACCTGTCGCAACCCGATCTGATTCGCAACATCCACCACGAATACCTTCAGGCCGGGGCTGAAATCGTTGAAACCAATACTTTTGGTGCAAACAGCTTCCGCTTGGCCCGGCATTCACTTGCCGATAAGGTCCACGACATCAACTTTGCGGGCGCTCGTCTGGCGCGTGAGGCGGCGAAAAGTTTCGACGGGTGGGTTGCGGGATCGGTGGGCCCTCTCGGAGTCCGGATTGAACCTTTGGGCAAAATTGCGTTTCAGGAAGCGCGTGAATCTTTTCATGACCAGATCAGTGCTCTTGCGGAAGGCGGCATCGACCTGCTCATTCTTGAGACGTTCGGCTATTTAGAAGAACTGCACCAAGCCATTCTGGCAGCTCGAGAGGTAAATCCAAAGTTGCCCGTTGTCGCCCAGGTAACCATCGACGAAGATGGCAATTGCCTGGACGGCTCCGACCCACAGACGTTTGGTGTCAAATTGGAGGAGTGGGGCGCCGACGTGATCGGTTGCAACTGTAGTGTTGGTCCGGTAGATATGCTGGACGCGATCGAAAGATTGCGCACAGTCACTGCGCTGCCGCTTGCTGCCCAACCCAACGCCGGCATTCCTCGCTCAGTAGAGGGGCGCAATATCTACTTGTGCTCGCCGGAATACATGGCCAGTTATGCTCGCAAGTTCATAGCAGCAGGGGTACGGCTGGTCGGCGGATGCTGCGGAACCACTCCCGACCACATCCGCCAGATGAAATCAGCCCTCCGCATAGGCGAGGCTCGCAGCAAGCCCGCAGGGGCCCAGGTCGTTGGACCTCATCCGGTGCCGGTCGCGGTGCCCGCATATCCTTTGGCACAACGCTCCCGATTGGGCGCCAAGATCGCGGCCGGCGAATTCGTTGCGATGGTCGAGATTGTTCCTCCCAAAGGCACCGATGTCACTAAGGAATTGGAGGGTGCCCGCTTCCTGAAATCGGTGGGCGTCGATGCCATCAACATTCCCGATAGTCCACGCGCCTCGGCTCGCATGAGCAATCAGGCGCTCTCGTTGCTAGTGCAACAGGAGGTGGGGATCGAAGCGGTGCTGCATTACACGTGCCGCGA
>QIAS01000456.1:0-2249 GCA_003225615.1 Acidobacteriota bacterium
TGCGATTGCCACCACTGCCAATAGGCGTAAGCTGTTTTTCATTGCGTTTGAACTCTCCATAACTGAATACTGGGAACCTGTGCAGACGAATACACGCATGACAACCGCGGCCAAGGCTGCCTACCTGTTGGGCAAGCCTTGCGCGAGACCGGTTAGACCGATTCTACAATCTGGCCCCCAGCAGTATGTTGTGCTCGACTAGCCACCTGCTTCAATTTTCGCCGTGATCAGACCCACCTTGTCTACGCCGGAGGCGTGGGCAATGTCAATGACATTAGCCACATCGGCAAAAGGCACGTTGCTGTCGCCCTTCACGAACATCACTTTTTCCGCGCGCGTTTTGAAGATGTCGGTCAAACGTCCCTGCAGATTTTCCCAGGTCGTGTCTTCTGAATTGATCTTCAAAGCTGGCTCTTGTCCGGCCCCCCGATCGATGAGTTGCACGACAATGGTGCGATTCGTGTCCGGGGGCTGCTGCTTCTGATTGGGCGGCGGTGGCTGTGGAACCAGCGCATCCAAGCCTTTCGGCGTCAGCGGCGTGATCACCATGAAGATGATCAGCAGCACCAGCAGTACATCAATGAGCGGCGTTACGTTGATATTTGCGCTTTGGCCTCCGCTCGGGCCAACTCCCATTCCCATATCGATCTCCTCTATTGACCGCCGGTTGACGGCGCCGGCGTGGTTGTGGCCGGAGCGTTCGGGGTAGTCTTCCTCTGATCGGTCAGCAGGCCCAACTGGTCCACACCTGCGGAGCGGACGTTGTCCACCACGTCGACGACGGAGCCGTACTTGGCTCGGGCGTCGGCGCGAATGAATACCCGCTTGTCATTGCGGTTTGCCAACCGGTCTTTGACCTTCGCGGTCAACTGATCCGGCGGGATTTGGTCGTTGCCGAAGAAGATCTTTCCGTCTCGCATAATCGCCACAATCAGCGCGTCTTCTTTATCGGCATCGGGCATCTGCGACGGGCTATTTACCTTTGCCAAGTCCACACTCACACCTTTCTGCAGCATGGGCGTGATCACCATGAAGATGATCAGCAACACCAGCATGACGTCCACCATGGGCGTCACGTTGATGTCGGAGTTGACCTTGGCCCCCTCGTTACGTTTCGCTAATGACATAAATCTTGTCTCCTGCGCCGCTCAAACTGCGCTCTGTTCGCTTGGAGGCGCCTGGCGCCGGCCGTCCCGGCAGCCAGGCAAGCAACTCAAGTCAATGGCCCCTTACCCCGTTTTGAGGTTTAGGACCGGCGCATTCCCCGCCGCTTAAGGAAGTAATCAATCAATTCGCTCGAGGAGTTATCCATCTCCACGTCGAAAGCTTCCACGCGGCCGGTCAGATAGTTGAACATCATTACCGCCGGAATCGCCACGAACAGCCCAATGGCCGTGGTCACGAGCGCTTCTGCAATACCGCCAGCGACTGCGCCCAGACCGGTAGCCTTCTGCTCAGAAATGCCTTTGAAGGCGTTGAGAATACCGACCACGGTTCCGAACAGTCCCACGAAGGGAGCCGTCGATCCGATGGTGGCGAGTCCACCCAAGCCGCGCTTCAGTTCGGCATGGACGATGGCTTCGGTGCGCTCCAAAGCGCGTTTCGAGGCCTCAATGGTTTCGCCCGGGATGTCGCCAGGGCTGTCCTGGTGGGCTTTGAATTCCATCAGCCCAGCGGTGACAACCTTGGCAAGATGGCTTTTCTTGTTGCGTTCCGCCACCTTGATGGCTTCATCGATCTTGCCGTCGCGCAGGGCGCCGGCGACTGCGGGAGCAAAGGCACGGGATTGTTTGCGGGCGGCGCTGAATGCCATCCAACGATCAATCATCACGCCGATCGACCACCCCGACATGATGAACAGGATGATAACTACGATTTTGGCGGGAATACCCATCTGGTGCCACAGCGAGATCGGGTCCCAACCAATCGGCTGCTCCTGAAGTAACCAGGCAGCTAGGGCGGATACATGGCTAAGGGTGAGTGTTGCTAAAGTTGCAAGCATGAGTTGCTTTTTCCTCCTCAGAACTCGTCTAGTTATCGCGATTCTCTATCACTTCGAACTCTGGCCGGGTACTCCGGTAGATCAGGTGTAGCGCGTGACCTCCCAAGCCACGATGAGGTGGGAGGGGGAGGGCAGCACCCAAACACGGCTAATGGATGCCCGGGCGGCCGCTGTTTCCGACACGCCGTATGGGCATCCTCGCCATTCTGCGTTCTAGCCGCCCGACAGGGTGAAGTTCACCATCACT
>QIAS01000456.1:2285-2860 GCA_003225615.1 Acidobacteriota bacterium
GAGCAGATAAGGCTTGTAACGCCATTGCTTCACGGCTTCGATGGCAGCCGGGGCCAGCATCGGGTGGCCACTCATCAATCGCAGGTTCTCGATTGTGCCATCCTTGCTGATCTCGGCCTGCAGTGTCACCGTTCCTTGGATGCGTGCTTGACGGGCAAGTGGTGGATACGAGGGCTGCACCTTTTTTATCAGCAGACCCTGGGACACGCCCTGGGACACGCGGACACGCTGCACCGAGACCTTCGGTACCGCCATCGGCGTCGAACTGATGATGCCGCCGATAACGCCTCCCATCTGTCCACCCGGCACTCCGCCCGGAACTCCGCCCACCACGCCACTGGCCGACATAACTGGCGGGGGCGCCTCTTCTTCCTTGATCATTTGTACTTTCTCAGGAATCTTGGTCGGGGTGCGAAGTTGACCGTTGATAATATCGGTTTGCACCACCTTCACGGTCTTGATCGGCGTAGCTGCCGCGGGTGGAGGTGGTGGGGGCGGCGGCGGGGGCGCCACCAGGAACGTCATCAATTGTTGCTTGGGCAGCGCTTCAGTGAAAACGAGGGGAAGAACAACCA
>QIAS01000030.1:0-514 GCA_003225615.1 Acidobacteriota bacterium
GGTGCTTTGGCGCAAGCATCGCTGCAGTACTGCTTGCCGGGTTCGACGGGACAGTTGCAAGCGGGATGTGCGCAGGTATTCGTCTTGGATGGATTAGAAGCTTGTGAGCTCATATTGTCCTCGCAGGCTTTGAGATGGAGGCGGAGAGGCTTGAGTTGTCCGGAGATCACCATTCGCCAAGTTGCTGACAAGTGTCAGTTGGGCTACAGCGCTGATTGACCAACGCAATCGGCTCACTTAGAATCAAGGTTCTACTGCCCCCTCGTTCAACGGCTAGGACACCTGCCTCTGGAGCAGGTTATCGGGGTTCGAATCCCTGGGGGGCAGCCAATCTTCATGCGGGTTTCCCGCGCATTCCCACGTAAAGGCCTTCTTCTAATCGCGGCGTGCTCGAAACAGAGAGCGAAACTGACGTGAGATAATGAGGCCACCTCTCGGGCCCCGTAGCTCAGATGGACAGAGCAGCGGTTTCCTAAACCGCGTGTCGGCAGTTCGAATCTGCCCGGGGCCTCCA
>QIAS01000030.1:531-8064 GCA_003225615.1 Acidobacteriota bacterium
GTCGGGGATGACTTTCAAGAGCAGTCGTTCGGCTGGAGCACGCGTTGTTGTATTGCGGCGGCGCATTGAGCGGCGGTCATGATTGGTGTCTGATGGGAGAATTTCTAAGGGGTAACACTTATTTTGCCTAGGTTGTTCGCCACAAAAATTCGGATTTCCACGATTTTTCAGCCAGAACGCTTGCACGTAAGTAGTAGCAATCCTAGAATCACGGCAACTTTCGCTGCGTCATTTCAAATCATTCGCGCGTCTTTCTTGCCCACTTCTCCGCTTTGAGTTCCTGCCGACAGTAGGTGGTTAAGCCATGTCGGCTTAGTGAGTGGGCTGGACACCAAAGACCCCGCGGCGTTGGGAACAGTCCGATTGCATTGCAGCCAAGCGGGCGGCATTCTGGCCGTAGTCTGCCCACTAAGCCTTAAGACCAAATTTGTGGAGAAGCGATGAAAACTTATTTCTTAATCTGCGTTACAGCATTCATGACAACGCTAGCTTCGGCGGGAACGGTGACGGTTACAGCTCCTCTGAATAACAGCACGTCGTCGAGTCCGGTGAAATATGTGGCGAGCGCCACGACGAGTTGCGCCAAGGGCATATCCTCGGTTGGGATCTACACGGCTCCGTATCAACTAGCGTACGTGGTAAATGGAGCGAGCCTGAATACGTCACTTAGCTTGAGCGCCGGCACTTATAACACCGTGGTGCAGGAGTGGGACAACTGCGGAGGATACGCGAAAACTCCGATCACGGTTACCGTCAGCGGCGGTACGGTCACGGGGACGGTGCCGGCCAGTTCGCACGTTTTCGTGGTGGTTGAGGAGAACCACTCCTACAGCAGCGTGATTGGAAGCAGTTCAATGCCTTACCTGAACAGCCTGGTTTCCAAGTACGGTCTGGCCACGCAGTACTATGCCAACACGCATCCGTCGATCGGAAATTACTTCATGATGACATCGGGGCAGATCATCACCAATAACGACTCTTTCTGCTCGACATTGACGCAAGATAACATCGTGCGGCACCTGATGACGGCCGGGAAGACCTGGAAATCCTATGCCGAGAGCCTGCCCTCGGTGGGGTATACGGGATGCAGTGGCTATCCTTACGCGCGGAAACACAATCCGTTGTCATTTTTTTCTGACGTAGTGAACAGCAGCAGTGAGAAGCTGAACCTGGTGCCGTTCACGCAATTCGCCAGTGACATGAAAAATGGGACACTGCCAAATTACTCGTTCATTGTTCCCAATCTTTTGAATGACGCGCATGACGGAACTCTGAGTCAGGCAGACACGTGGCTGAAAAACAATATCGGGCCGCTGCTGGCCAGTTCACTGTTTCAGAAGGATGGCATTCTCGTAATCGTGTTCGACGAGAGCGTGGATACGGATACGGCCGGGGGCGGGGGACATGTGGCGGCGGTGGTGATTGGGCCGAAAGTAAAGCCAGGGTATAAATCCACTACCAACTACCAGCATCAGAGCACGTTAAGAACTTTGATGGAAGCACTGGGCATCAGCACTTTTCCCGGCAGCGCAGGCAGCGCGAAGGATATGGGGGGAATGTTCTAAGCCTTGATTGGGAGCAGCAACAACGGGCGGCGAGGAAACTTGCCGCCCCCTTTTTTTGAGGCGAGTGATGTTTCCCGGCTGGACCGAGAGCCTGGCCTGAGCGAAGCCGAAGGGCGGCCGTCGCCACGTGTTCTTGGATGATTTCGTCAGCGCGTGTCGCCGTCGTCGCCGACTACCGGGACCGGTTCTCCGGTCACGTCTTTGACCTTGTGGTGGTGGTTGGTTTCTGCGGTGCGGGGCTCCAGTACGCGGACTCGACGGGCGGCGATGTTGACCGGTTCGATGCGGAGGATGTCGCCCTTACTCATGTGAATCTGGAAGCGGAACCAATCAGTGCGAAAGAGCCGGCCGGAAGCGTAGAACGTGATGGCGGCGGCGATCTGACCTTCGAAGTCGTCGCCCGTGCAGGCCAGCAGGCGCTTGCCGATGTTTTCGGTCCAGGTCATGCCTCCAACCAGGGGATCGTTCAGGAAATATCTTCCGAAGGGGACGGCCAGCGTGGTCTTGCGCATTTGCAGCAGCTGCAGCAAGACAGAAATTTTGGCCAGGTTAGTGACAACGATTCTGGCGTCGTTGGCGGAAAGGCGTTCAAGCTTGATGTGGAGCTCGGGTGACCATTCGCGTTCGAACTCTTCGCGGGCCAGGGCAAGGCTTTTGTCGGTAGCTTCGGCGTAGCGCAGGGTGGCACGGGCGAGAACCAGGCTCAGGACGCTCGTAATCACAGTCGCGATTACGGGAATGTAATTTATGAGCGTGGAGAGCGGGAGGCTGTATTGGTTCCATTGCACGTGCATAGATCGGTATGGCTCCTGAACCGCGCAGCGGAGCCAAACATGGCGGGGGGAGCAACCCTTATTGGAAGCCCGCAGCGGCGAGGCCCTGATTCGCGTCTAGTGTAGGGAGGGGGCCGGGTTGGGGACAGATGCGCATGGTATAGCGCCTTTGGTAATGGCGGTGGGTTGGTTTCAACTCTTTTCGTGGACAGAGTACCTCAGCGGCTAAAGCCGGCGGACTGTCAGGGACTGTTTTGCAGCGCTGAAGCGCTGCGCCACCCATGGTCATGCACCGTCCAACGCGCTGCACCGTCGAACGCGCTGCACCGTCCAACGCGCTGCACCGTCCAGGGTGACACACCATCAACGTGATGGGCCATCAACGTGATGCGCCATCCAACCCGCTGCACCCAGCCGTCGTCATACGCCGTCGATCTTAGCCGCAATGCACCGTCAATCGTGCAATGTCTGTAATGCACTATCCATCGTGCAGCGAGGCAAAATGATCTACGAGTATCGCGGAATAGTTTAGAATCAGGCATTCCCGAATCTGATGGAGTTCGGTGAGTGGGCAGAGAAAGGTACCGTATTGATTTTCATGCTCGATGGCGTGGGAGCACGAGCGTCGAATCAGCAATGAAGATCAATATTAACAATGGCTTAGCTGTCTTCACCTGATTGGTTTGTTCAAGGGAGGCTGTAACTATGGAGAGCCCAAAGACCGGCGAGCTGGCGCACATTGGAAAGTCGGTGGTTATCAAAGGCGAGCTTTCGGGCAGCGAAGACTTGTACCTGGATGGCCGGGTGCAAGGAACGATTGAGCTGCGCGGGCACAATATCACGATCGGTCCCAATGGGCAGGTGCAGGCGAATATCACGGCCAAAGGGGTGTTCGTGCACGGCAAGCTGGAGGGGGATGTGCAGGCCACGGATCGGGTGGAGCTGCGCAACTCGGCGGTGATGATGGGGGACATTGTGACCCAGCGGGTGGCGATCGAGGATGGGGCGTACTTAAAGGGCAAGGTGGACATCAACAACGACGCCAAGAAATTTGAAGTGAAGCCGGAGGCGCAGTGGCAGGCGCCGGCGGCCGCACAATCAGTGACCACGGCAGCCGCCGGTTCCGGAAGTACTAGTTCGAGTGGGCAAACGGTCAAGGCAGAGCAGAAGAAGTAACCAGCTTCGGTTACGCACCCGCGATAAACTAGGCAAGTTATCCGTACGCAAAATTCATGAAAATCTTTCGAGGAGGTTCGTCGACAGGGGCGGGCCAGACGCCGGTCCCGGCCAAGCCCGCGCGGCTCACTCGGCGTTCGAGCGGACTGGGGGAATTGTCGCGGCATTTCGGATCGGAAGAAGGTTTGTGCGTTCTGGATTTGGGGGCGACGTCTCCGGCGAACATTCGTTATCTGACGGAGCGCGGACACAAAATTTACAGCGAAGACGTGTTGCTGGCGTCGACCGACCCGGCGCTGGTTATCCAGGACGAAGAAGGCAAGGCGGTGCTCGACAGCAAACGTTTTCTGGAAGACACGCTGGCTTATCCGGCGGCGCACTTTGATGCTGTGCTTTGCTGGAATTTGCCCGACTACCTGGATGAAAGCGTGGTGAAGCCGGTGATCGGACGCTTGTGGTCAGTGTTGAAGCCGGGCGGGATGCTGCTGGCGTTCTTTCATACGCGGGATGCGGGACCGGATGCGCCCTGCTACCGCTATCACATGGTTGGGACGGATACCCTGGAAATGCAAACGATTGTGCGCGAGGCGCGACGCGGGCCAACCTGGGCAGTACCTACGGCGGCGGGCGGGAGTTTCCGGTTACAACGCGTGTTTAATAACCGGCATATTGAAAATCTGTTTCGAGACTTCACTTCGATAAAATTCTTTTTGGCGCGGGATAATGTGCGGGAAGTTTTGGTGGTGAGGTAGCGAGTACCGAGTACCTAGTAAACCTGCTTTTTCTAATCCAGCCTTTTGTTTTTCCAGGAAAGTTTTGAGTCGTTTCTCCGGGACTCGCCGGATCAGCGCGTTTTTCTGAGCAGGTATTGGGTGAGGGCGGGGGTGTTTTGGAAGAGGAGCATCAGGGGAATGCGCATGATTCTTGGCAGGGAGAAGAGGCGGCGTATTTTTGAGGAACTTCTGAACACCGGGAGGAGTTGGGTTTCGTAGTGGCTGCGATAGGTGGCGGCGGCTTTTTCGAGTTCAAGCTTGCCTTTAAGGAATGGAAGCAGCGAGCGGGCGGCCAGGGCGCCGCTGCGAAGGGCCAGGGAGATGCCGTCTCCAACGAAAGGATCTATGAAGCCGGCGGCATCTCCGGCGAGGAGGATGTTTCCGCGGAGGGGTTGCGGGGGGCGGAAAATGAGCGGGGAGGTGGTTACCGGCGTGGTCAAGGGTTTCCATGTTTGGGCGCGGCGGACGAGGGATGCATGGTGGGTGAAGACCTCGAGCAGGGTGCTGGCCACGTCGGCCCGGACCATGGCGCAGACGTTGATACGGTTGCGCGAAGTTTCATCTGCGTCGTTGTCGGACGTCAGCGCTACGGGTTGTACTCCGCAGTAGCCTCCTTCGAAGAAGTAGAGATCTACGGACGGTGGTGGGGGGGATTCTGCAAAATGAGCTTTGAGTCCCAGCCATTTGCCGGCGTGCTTTCCGTTGGGCGCGGCATTCAGATTGGACCAGCGGCCGGAGGCGTCGATTATGGAACGAGCCTCGAACGATCCGGCGCTGGTGGAGATTTGAAATGGGCCATCGTTGGCGATGGACTGTACGGTGGTTTGAGCGCGGGTTTCGACTCCGAGATTTTGGGCGGCATTCCAAAGGGTGGCATCGAGATCGAAACGGGCGATGCTGGCGGCGGGCGGAGTGATGGCGCTTTCGAGGATTCGGTCATCAACGAAGAGCCGGGCGGCGGCGATGCGTGGGGCGTCGTGCAATAGATTCCTGGTTGCGCCCCGCAAGAGGGAGGAGAGCAAGTCGAGTGACTCGGGGGAGACGAATTCTCCGCAGACTTTGTGGCGGGGGAGGATGCCGCGTTCGAGCAGCATGACGCGTGCGCCTGCGGCGGCGGCAGTGATGGCTGCGGATGTGCCCGCGGGGCCGGCGCCGATGATGATCAGGTCGTACATGCAGCCTTCAATGTACCTCAGCGGCTAAAGCCGCCTTCCCAACAAGCTACATACTGCAGCGCTGAAGCGCTGCGCCACCCAAAGTTGACTCCAGATCTGCTTTCGATTTTGAGTCTTCAGTGAACTCTGACGTTTCCCAAACTTATTTGTCGAACCACATACGCACCTTTACCGCGCTTCGGATGACAAAAGATCCAATTTACCTTTCCATGCGATTGCTCCCATGCGAAATAGATAATGGCGTTTGAGTTCTATTTGGGCGGATCCGGCTTGCGTCAGGATGTCTTTCATTTCATCGGGCGTATATGCCTGGCGGACGGATGCAGGGGCATCGTGGCGGGTGAGGCGGCTGCTATAAAGGGGGTATCCGGCGTAGATGAGCGCGAGGTGAATGGGGTGACGGATCAGGTCGTTGATAATTACCGCAATTCGGCAGGTGCGGAGTGCTTCTTTGGCGAATTGTCGCAGGTCATCGGGCGAGAGATGATGAGCAAAGAGGCAGCTGCTGACCAGGTCAAAGCTGCCGTCCGTGAACGGCAGCGCCAGCGCGTCGGCCACGACTGCGTTTTCGGAATTGCGAAGATGAGAGTGGGCGCGATCTAGCAGGGTGATTCGTAGGTTGATATTGCGGCGGCTCAGGCGGGCGCGGACTCGTTCGGGGACTTCACTGGAGCCAGCGGCTACTTCCAATAATGACAAGTCTGAACGACCAGTGGTTCGGGCTATGCGCTCGACCAAGGTCTGGGTGGTGGTGACTCCACCGAACCAGCCGTTGACTCGACGCAGATCGGCGAGGGAGCCGGCGATCTCGGCGGGGGTTCCGGCGTCGGTGTCGAGCAGTTCGGGGGTGGGGACTCGCTTCATACAAAACAATTAACCACAGAGGGCACAGAGGGACACGGGGATTCTTCTTCTTGCGGCTTGCGGCGTGACCGGCCTTTTGTCCTTCCCCAGCTTGCTGTGATTAGAGCGGCGCTTAAAACATTTACCACCAAGGACACTAAGGATCACGAAGGAAAACGTTCTAGGCGATCCCGGATGCTTGCCTTGGCAGATTATTAGACGCTTTAAACTTCAGCCAGTTCTTCTTCTAGTAACTGTTTATTGTAGAGGTCGGTGTAGTAGCCGTTACGGGCGATCAGTTCGTCGTGGGTTCCGAATTCGACGATGCGGCCTCCGTGGAGTACCGCTATGCGGTCGGCGTTGCGGACGGTGGAGACACGGTGGGAGATGAAGATGGTGGTGCGGCCGTGCATGACTTCGCGCAGGTGGTTGAGGATTTTGTCTTCGGTGTGGGTGTCAACGCTGGAGAGGGCGTCGTCGAGAATCAGGATGCGGGGGTCACGGATGATGGCGCGGGCAATGGCCGTGCGCTGCTTTTGACCTCCGGATAACGCAATACCTCTCTCACCGACCATTGTTTTGTACTGCTCGGGAAAACTTTCGATGTCGGCGGCGATGTTGGCGGCCTCGGCGGCGTCTTTGATTTCCTGATCGGTGGCGAGTTCTTTGCCGAAGGCTATGTTTTCGCGGACTGTGTCACTGAACAAAAATGTTTCCTGCGGAACGAAGCCTATGTTGTGGCGGAGGTCCTGGAGGCGGTACTCGCGGAGCGGCTTATCGTCGATGAGAACGGTTCCTGGGGGAGCGTCGTAGATGCGTGGGATCAGGCTGACAAGCGTGGTCTTGCCGGAACCGGTGGGACCTACGATGGCGAGGCTGCTGCCCGCGCGGATGCGCAGGTTAATGTCGTGAAGCACTTTCGTTCCGTTGTAAGAGAAATTGAGATTGCGGAATTCAATGTCGCCGTTGATAGGGTTGGCGGGGATGTTGCCGGTGGCTTTGAGCACGGGGCTGTCTTCGATTTCCGGCTTCTCGGTGAGAATCTCGTTGATGCGTCCCATGGAGGCGGTCCCGCGTTCGAAGATGTTAATGACCCATCCCAATGCAATTACTGGCCAGGTGAGTTGCACGATGTAGGTGAGATAGGCGGCGAAACCTCCCGGAGTCATGCGACCTAAAATGACTTCGCGTCCACCAAGCCAGAGGACCAGCACGATCGCAAGACCAA
>QIAS01000030.1:8221-9010 GCA_003225615.1 Acidobacteriota bacterium
CTCGAAGCGCTCATGAATCTGGCGGCCAAAATACTGAATCACGATGCTGACCACGGGCAGCGGCAGGAATGCGTAAAGCGTAAGGCGATGACTGATGTGCAACATGAAGGCCAGCGCGCCGGCGGTGAAGACGAGCGTGTTGGCGGAATACATGATGGCCGGGCCGAGCAGCATGCGAACCGCGTTGAGGTCGTTAGTGGCGCGGGCCATTATGTCGCCGGTGCGGGTGCGCTGGTAATACGGGTAGGAAAGGCTTTCGAGGTGCTGGAAGAGGTCGTTGCGCAAGTCGAATTCAATTTCCCGAGAGATGCCGATCAGAATCCAGCGGGTCAAGAACTGGAAGACTCCCTTGGTCAAAGCTATGCCGACCAGCAGCAGGGAATAGATCATCAATTGGTGATAGGAGATTCCGTGGCTGAGGCCGTCGATGGCTCTCTGGATTACTTTGGGGAAGAGAACCCAGGTGCCGTTGTTCAGGAAGACGCAGAGGGCTCCTAGGACAAAGCCGGCGCGGTATTTCTTAAAGTAGGGGAGAAGAGGGCGTAGGTTCCTGGGGACCATGCGGTTTTATAGATGTAATTTTAGCAGGCGGGGTGCAGTTTCTGAGTGCCATGGACGGGCTCTTGTGACTTCCATCAGAACAGCCTTTAACCTCAGAGATCGCAGAGGTCTCGCTGGGTGCGCAGAGGGCAATTCGAAGACAGAGGGGGAACGACTCAAAAATTGCTTGGAGAACAGATTTTGGATATGGGTGGACTGGAAGTGTTGCGGAAGGCTATGGCACACGCA
>QIAS01000030.1:9134-9551 GCA_003225615.1 Acidobacteriota bacterium
TGTAGTCCTCAAGAATCGCGGATGGCGATCAATTTGCCCAAGCTGGTCAGAGTTGGGCTGGTGAGCGCAGCTTCAATCCGGGTCATCCAGCATTCCAGGGCGGCATGAATGCCGAAGGTCATTTCTGCGGCGACGGCTTCGATGAATTCACGATTGATGGGTGCGGTGGCCATGGGGGGTGCCCTTTCTGAATCCGTATTTAGTAGCTGGTAGTTAGTAGCTAGCAAAGCAAGAACGCAGGCGCAGTGGGAGGTGTTAGACCGCCGCGCCTGCGGAGTGGCGCGACTAGATGCCTCCACCGTTGGGGGGCGCGTTGTGGTTCATCATGTGCTGTTCGTGATGCTGCATGAGTTTAGTTGCTTTGGCCTTCTGCTCGGGTGTGAGCAGTTGGAAGATCTGGTTGTGGACGCGGGCTTT
>QIAS01000457.1 GCA_003225615.1 Acidobacteriota bacterium
GCATGTACAACACTCTGGTGCAGTTGAGGGTGCGCGCCGACTCCGCCTGGTCTGATATCGACGTGCAACTCAAGCGGCGCCACGACCTCATTCCCAATCTGGTGGAAACCGTGAAGGGCTACGCCGCCCACGAAAAGGGGACATTTGAGAATATCGCGAAATTCCGCTCCCAGGCGATGCAGGCAACCACTCCCGCCGACAAGGCGATAGCGGAAAACCAACTCACCGGAGCGTTGAAGAGTCTGTTTGCGGTAGCGGAAAATTATCCGCAGTTGAAGGCATCCGAGGAGTTTACGCAATTGCAGGGATCGCTCAGCCAGACCGAAGATGCCATCCAGAACTCACGGCGTTACTACAATGCCGTGGTCCGCGACCTGAATACCAGAATTCAATCCTTTCCGACCAACATCCTCGCCGGCATGTTTGGATTCCAGTTGCGCCAGTTCTTTGAGGTAGCCGAGGCCGACCGCGAGCCGGTGGCCGTGAAGTTCTGATCCCATGTGCGGCATGTACACTCCTCCTGTAGAGACGCGGCTCGCCGCGTCTCTGAGACGAGGCAAGCCCCGTCTCCCATCTTCTCGCTGTCATCGCCTGGCTGCTCGCTCTGGCCGCGCCGCTTGCCGCCAAAAGCTGGCGGGTGGCTGATTTTAAGGACACGATCAACGTAGGCGCCGATGGCTCCGCAGTTGTTCGTGAGCATATTACGCTGGTCTTTATCGGCGAGTGGCACGGCATTCACCGCTTCATTCCCATCGAATATCCTGGCCCACGCGGCACCAACTACACGCTGTTTTTGAAAATCAACGCCGTTACCGACGGCAACGGCAACAAACTGAAATACGACTCGACCACGGCCCGCGGTTTTCGCGACCTCAAAATTTACACCCCCGACGCGGTAGATACGACGCGTACGGTCGAGATCGATTACACCGTCAAGAATGCCGTCCGGTTTTTCGAAGATCACGACGAGTTTTACTGGAACGTCACTGGCAACGACTGGCCAGTACCGATCGACCACGCCTCCGCCACTGTTTATCTGCCTGAGAACACGGCCGGATCGCTGCGCGCCCAGGCGTTCACCGGTGTTTATGGCTCGACCGAACGCGAAGTGACTTCTACCGTCAACGGCTCGGTCGTGGAATTTGAAACCACCAATCCGCTGCCTATGCGCGGCGGCATGACTATCGACATCTATATTCCCAAGGGATTGCTGAGAGAACCTGGCGCGCTGACCCGCCTGCGATGGTTCATCAGCAGCAATCCCATTGTGTTTCTCCCCTTTGTGACCTTCGCCGTGATGTTCACTTTGTGGTGGTACGCGGGACGCGATCCCGACCCCGGAATATCAGTAGCGCCGATGTATGAGCCTCCAGCGGGCATGACTCCTGCCGAATCAGGAACGCTAGTCGATGACACCATCCATCCCCGCGATATCACTTCAACGCTGGTAGACCTGGCCGTGCGCGGTTACGTAAAAATTGAGGAAACGGTAGACAAGGGCCTGCTCTTCCACCACAAGGATTACATCTTCCATTTGTTAAAGCGCAAAGAGGAGTGGGGAACGCTGGTGCCGCATGAACAGGTCATGCTGGAAAACGTGTTCGGAACTAACAATGACACGCGTTTGTCGAGCTTAAAAAACCGCTTCTACACCGCGATTCCGGTGATCCGCCAAGACATTATGGCGGCGCTCAAGAGCAAAGGCATGTATCTACTCGATCCGGAATCGGCCAATGGATACAGCATTGTGGCCGGTATAGGAATCATTGGGGCGTTCGCGCTAGCACAGTTTTTAGGCCGGGCGAACTTCCTGAATTCGATACCACTTCTGATTGTCTGCGGGCTGATATCCGCGATCATCTGGTGGCTGTTCGCCCGCGTCATGACAGCCAAGACGCTGAAGGGCGCGCGCACACGGATCGCGGTCCTCGGCTTCCAGGAATTTATGACCCGCGTGGACGCCGACCGCTTAAAACGCATGCCGCCCGACACGTTCGAGAAATATCTCCCTTACGCGATGGCGCTCGGCGTGGAACACAACTGGGCGCAAGCTTTCGCCGGAATTGTGAAAGATCCTCCACAGTGGTATTCGTCGCCCAACGGAATGATGTTTAATCCCATCTTCTTCTCCAACAGCATGCATGGCATGGCCAACGATATGCACCAGGTGTTTGTCTCAACTCCCCGAGCCAGTTCTACCGGTTCCGGCTGGAGCGGCGGCGGAGGCTTCAGTGGCGGAGGCTTCTCCGGCGGCGGGTTTGGGGGAGGCGGCGGTGGCGCGTTCTAGGCCCTCTGCGAGTTTCAAAATCCTTCGCCACAGATCCCGCCGCGCGTCTGCGTCTCCCTTAAAGGTTGCCCGTCCCAACTGAATCTTGGTACACCGTTGTCACCGACCGCGTAACCGCCAAACGCATACTGAATGCAGCGAAAACTTCTCAAGGACTTCGCCTTCAAACTAAAGTGCCATATTGGAACTGGCACATTCTTCCTAAGTA
>QIAS01000031.1 GCA_003225615.1 Acidobacteriota bacterium
CTGCCTTAATAGCTTCCAGCACCCGCGAAGAATGGCCATGCGCACTGTCAATCGCCAGCAGATCTACCTTCGTCTTCGCGAGCTCCTGCGCCCGCTCCAGGAAATCGCCCGTGGCTCCGATGGCCGCTCCTACCCGCAACCGTCCTTGCGAGTCCTTCGCCGCGTTCGGATACTTCAGCTTTTTCTGGATGTCCTTAACCGTAATCAGGCCTTTCAGGTTGTACTTGTCGTCTACTACCAGAAGCTTTTCCACGCGGTGTTCGTGGAGAATCTTCTCTGCTTCCTCCAGAGTCGTGCCGACCGGAACGGTGATCAAGTTTTCCTTGGTCATCACTTTACTGATGGGGATGTCGAAGCGGGTCTCAAAGCGGAGGTCGCGGTTGGTAAGAATGCCCACGAGCTTTCCATTCTTCGTAATGGGCACGCCGGAAATCTTGTATTTGCGCATGACCTCGAGCGCGTCCGAAACCTTCGCGTCCGGCGCCATGGTCACCGGATCCACGATCATGCCGCTCTCCGACCGCTTTACCTTGTCAACCTCATTGGTCTGCTGCTCAAGCGTAAGGTTGCGATGAATAATCCCCATGCCACCCTGTTGCGCCATGGCGATCGCCATGTGCGACTCGGTGACGGTATCCATGGCCGCGCTGATGATAGGAATGTTCAGCCGGATGTTGCGCGTGAGCTGCGTCTGGGTACTGGCCTGCGCCGGAACCACATCGGAACGCGCCGGCAACAGCAACACGTCATCGAAGGTAAGAGCCTCAGGGACCGGAAAGTGAATCATAAACTTGTCTCGGGTGAAAAAAGGTAATTCCCTATTCTAGAGAGGCTTGAGAGATGTGGCAAACTCCCCGAACCCCTGGTAGCGGTCCCAGTCCTGAATATAGGTTTTTCTTCGTGATTTTTGCGAATACTTTGCATCCTTTGCGGTCAAAAGCTCTGGACTGCCTGTGCCGCAAAAGATTGCCAGGCACACGAACAAAGTCCTTAACCCTCATCAAAGGGCAGCCTATTAACCTGTAACCGGGTGAACTCGCAGAATCGCCCAACGCGCCAACAACAATCTTCTTTAAATCCGGACACTTTGTCCTAGCGGACAGGATCGAAGTAGGCGCCGTGATCTCAAGCACTTCGGCCAGCATGTGGTAAATCGCAGCGGACAGATTGTCCCAATACCGGGTTTTGGAAACTTCCAGTAAGTCACTGATTGCCAAGAGCTTGGCTGATTCCGGCTCATTGGCCACCCTCCTGCACTTATCCATGGCGCATGGCAGTGGTCGTAAGCTTCGCTCTAGTTCGAAAGGCAAGGCAAGTTAAGAACATGAGCTGCAAAGACCAAAACGCGAAGATGGGCAGCAAAGGCAAGGCTTTACGCCTGGTTACGCTAGCAGCCTTACTGTTGGCGGCCAGTTTCAGCTTCGCCGATCAGAAATCTGCTTCTCACTCGCGTATATCTCCGCAATTATCTCGTCTTTCCAATGCTTTGCAACACGGCAGTCTAAAGAATCAGAATATCCGCGTCATCGTTCAGTTCACACAGAATCCCACTAAACATCACATTCAGAAGATGGCGAATTTGGGTGGAGTGCATTTGCGCGGCCTCGGCCTGATCCGTGGTGGCGCATTTAGTCTTCCGCTGAGCGCGGTGGCAAACCTGGCCAATGATTCGGAAATTTTCCATGTATCTCTTGATATCACGATTGGCGGAACCAGCGCGGATGCCTTCGAGCAAACCGTGGGCGGCGATATCGCTCATAACCTTGGCTGGGATGGTAGCGGCATCTCTGTCGCGGTGATTGACAGCGGCATTACCGATCATCCCGACCTGCACGATCCCGTGACTGGCGCTTCGCGCGTAATTTACAGCGAGAGTTTTGTTCCTAACACTGACACGAATGATGGCTACGGCCATGGGACGCATGTTGCCGGAATCATCGGCGGCAACGGCACGCTCTCCGCTGGCGCGATTGTGGGTGTTGCGCCGCGCGTTAATCTGATCAACCTTAAAGTTCTCGCCAGCGACGGTTCCGGCTCTGATTCCTACGCGATCGCAGCGATTCAGCGCGCCATCGCACTGAAAGACGTTTATCACATCCGCATCCTGAACCTCTCGTTGGGACGGCCGGTTTCGGAAAGCTTCACGACCGACCCATTCTGCCAGGCCGTAGAAGCAGCGTGGAAAGCGGGCCTGGTAGTGGTGACAGCAGCGGCCAATTACGGCCGCGACAACGAATTTGGAACGCATGGCTATGGCTTGATTGGCGTCCCGGGTGCAGACCCATACGTCATCACCGTAGGTGCGATGAATACCGTGGGAACGCCTTCGCCAGCCGACGATATGCTGGCCACCTATAGCTCCAAGGGTCCGACGATGATTGATCACGTCGTGAAGCCGGACCTGGTCGCGCCGGGAAACAGGATTGAATCATTACTGTCCTCGGGCAGCACGATCCAGCAGGAATTGCCGAGTAACGTGGTGAATCCGGCGGAGTATGGACAGCCTCTTGCTCAACCGGGCTACATCGCGCTGTGCGGGACAAGCATGGCCACTCCGGTGGTCGCGGGCGCAGCTGCCCTGATGCTGCAGCAGGATCCAACCCTGACGCCAGATCTGATCAAGGCGCGGTTGATGAAGACTTCGAACAAGACATTCCCGACGCAATCGGTGATCGTCGATCCCATCACCAACGAGACGTTCACTGAGTATTACGACATCTTTGCAGTCGGCGCAGGTTATCTGAATATCCCTGCCGCACTCGCCAACACGGACGCAATCACGGGATCCGCCATATCGCCCGTCGCAGTGATAAACGCGGATGGGACAGTTTCCGTACAGACAGATCCGGGCACAGTGTTTGCCAGCTCGGTGGTTTGGGGTAGCTCCGTCGTGTGGGGCAGCAGCGTGCTGAACGGCAGCTCGGTGGTTTGGGGCAGCTCTGTTGTCTGGGGCAGCAGCACCGTGGCAGCGAACAGCGTGGTTTGGGGAAGTTCGGTGGTGTGGGGCAGCTCGGTGGTTTGGGGCGCCAGCGTCAACGCACAGGAATAAAGTAAGAAGCGGTCAGGACTGATTGGAAACAGGAAACAAGGTCATGAGCACAGCAGTGAATACGGGGACAACGAAAACGGGTTCGAGATTCGCGCCAGTCTTCGTCGGCTTCATGGGGCTGTGCGCCTCCGCTGTAGTCGCTCATGGCGCGCTTAGCCACAATCACTGGTACCGCTGGGGATTTCTGAGCTTGGTCCTGATAGGCGGGCTCACAGCCAGGCTGAAGATCAAGTTGCCAGGATTGAACGGCAACATGTCCGTAAGCCTTCCGTTCATATTCATCGCCATGACGCAATTGAGCCTTGCCGAGGCCTTGTTGATGGCGGCAGTTTCAGTTTTCACCCAGAGTCTTCCCAAGCGTCCAAACAAGTTCAGACCCGTCCAGGTCTTCTTCAATGTCTGCACCGCCCTTGCAGCAGCCGGATTCGGCTGGGAAGCGTTCCACGGAGTGGCAGCACTGCACTTGAACACCGCCTTTAACCTGGTACTGGCTTGCACCGTGCATTTGCTGGTCAGCACGGTCGCGGTTGCGGTGATCATTTCGCTGACCGAGAGTCAGAACGCGTGGCATACGTGGTCCGACATCTTCCATCTATCGTTCCCGTACTATCTGGCGAGCAGCGGTGTGGCTTCGATGGCGGCGGCAGTTGGCGGAAACGCCACCTGGCCAATGCTGGTGGGCATCTCTTTTGTCATGTTCGTGACCTATCGCTCTTATCGGCTTTATTTCGCGATGGTGGCGACCGGCACTCGGACGTCAGCGACGTTTGCTCCCGTACACGCCAAGTCGGCCGCCGCAACCCGATAAGCACTGCGTAACCTGACTCGAACCTTCCGCTCAGTTCCCATGCCGTCCAGTTCGCGTGCTAGACTATTTATTCCGCGCCTCCGCCAGACTATCTGCGCAATGCTCTTGTCCAAAGAATACGTGAACTATCTGTCCCGCGAACTCGCCAAAAAGTTGGTTTCTGGCGAGTTCATCGAAACCAAGGAAATGCCCGTCCTCACGGAAAAGATCCACTCGGCGCTTTTCGATGAACTCTCTCTCGAGGATCGGATCAACGATGAGGTACGCGTGATCCTGGAAGCCTACTCCGAAGACATGCGCAGGACGGGGGCGAACTACCAGGAAATGTTCCGCAAGGTGAAGAGCGAGCTGGTGCGGAAGTACAAGGCCGTATTGTAGGGGCCTGCTTCAGACTTGAGGCAGGTTGCACCTATCGTGAACTAACTCAGTCGCCAGCCCATTCAGCAACAAAGTCCCGCATCACATTTGCCTGCCTAGGGGAGAGCACCGGGATTAAGTCGGGAAAGAAAAAGGGCAACGACCAGCATGGAGAAGACGATCGCTCCAATGCTGCTATAGCGGATGGCCCTGTAGGTGGGAATCCAGGGAAACCAGAGAAGGGTGCATCCCTTAACTTTCTCTGGCCACAAAAGACCGGCCATACCAAAAGCCAAGCATAATTGCGCGATGAGCGGAAAAGCGAATAGCTCTACCATACTTTTAATATCCACTCCGAGTTATGATCTTGCTCGCCACGCAACCAAGCCGGGCGCACGGCATTGATGCAGTGACTTGAGGGAAGAAGGCACATGATAACCAGAAATTCCCTTAGGAGCCAACAAAATAATCGGCGTTCAGGGTGCGAGTGTGTCCCGGAAGTAACGTGATATCATCATATTCCATCGCAACGTTCCCCATGCACGAGGCGCACTCTTGAGACTGAGCCGGGACAAGGTCAACAAATTGGCCCATGTCGTTACCGACTCGCTAGCGGAGATGAACCAGGTGGAATTCCTGGAAGATCGCAACACCATCCGCCTGGAAGTCCGCAGAATTCTCGAGGATCTGCTTGGGCAGGAAGCGCGCATTGATGCCGCCGCCCGCCAGAAAATTGAAAGCCAGAAGCGAACCATCCTGGAAGGCAGCCAGGAGTGGGACATCCTGTATCGCAAGTACTATAACGAGGAAGTGAAGAAACTGGGGATCTGATCTAGTACCGGGTACCCAGTACCGAGTAGCGACATCTAAGGTTAGTGGCGGTCGACTGGTGTCGTGGTTTGACCAATTTTTTCCAGGAGCGAGCCGATCAAGTCCGCTAAGAATGCAGCTTAATGTTGATGGCAATTGAAACGGCAGCCCGTCGAATCTGGTCCGTCAAACTGTAAAGTTCCCTACGTGAAAATTCTTCAGTTTCCGCATACACCGAGGCGACCAAATCCATCGCTTTCGGCTAAGCAAACAAGTCTTTGTAGTGCTGAGCCACGCGAGCTTGCTCTTTTTTCTCGGTCACTCGGTACTCGGGACCCGGTACTCGGTAGTTCTTGCCCGGTATTCGGTACTCGCTACTCGGTACTTTTTCTCCCGAATAGCCAGCAGTTTGTTGTGCATGGAAACCGCGGCCTTACGTGCAGCCGCCACCGCAGTGACGACCAGATCGGCGCCGCGCACGTTATCGCCGGCCGCGTAAAGATCCTCACGTGAGGTAACGCCCGTTTCCTCACTTTCGACTACAACCGATCCCCACTTTGTGGTCTTGAGGTTGGGAGTGCTTTCCGGGATGTCGGTTTCCGGGCTGTAGCCGATCGCCAAGGCAACCGTATCGCAATTGATGATGAAGTTTGAGCCTTCGATCGGCACTGGCGAGCGGCGGCCCTTTGCGTCGGGTGCGCCCAGCTTCATGCGAATGCACTCGGCGGCTTTTACTTTGCCTTCTTCGTCGCCGATGAACTTCACCGGGGCGGTAAGCCATTCAAACTGGACGCCTTCTTCGACCGCGTTCACCCGCTCTTCGTAACGGCCGGGCATTTCGACCTCGCTGCGGCGGTAAACACAGTAGACCTTGGCATCCGGATTCAGGCGGCGGGCGGTGCGTACGCAGTCCATGGCGGTATCGCCTCCGCCTATCACGATGGTCACGCCAGTGTGGTGGGGTTTGGGATGGGGCAAATTGCGCCAAACATCCGGCAGGAGTTCTGGAGAGAGATTGCCTCGCACCAGGTATTCCGTGGCTTGGTAAATGTTCTGGAGTTCGTCTTCGCCGGGCACTTTCATTTCGCCGCCCTTGACCGCTCCGTAACCGAGAAAAACCAAATCGAAACCTTGCTTGAAGAACTCCTCCAGTGGATGATCTTTTCCCACGCGGAAGTTACATACGAAGTGGATACCCATTTCTTCGAGGCCGCGAATTTTGGCGAAGACGATGTCTTTGTTCAGCTTGAAATTGGGAATTCCGTAAAGCAGCAAACCTCCGGGGTAAGGCCACATGTCATACACAACAACTTGGTGCCCAAGGACGGCGAGTCCAGCGGGACCGGCTCCAACCACGGCCACCTTCATGCCAGTGGGAGCAGCCTTTTCGCGCCGGGGATAACCGTAGTTCTTGCGCACATAATCGATGACGAACGCTTCCAGCTTGCCGATACAGACCGCCGGATTGCGGTTGGCAATAACGCAGGAGCCTTCACATTGCTTCTCCTGCGGACAGATTCGCCCGCACACATCAGGAAAGTTGGAACTCTCCATGAACTTGAGCGCGGCGCCGATGAAGTCACCTTGGCCTAGGAGGAATAGGGCG
>QIAS01000032.1 GCA_003225615.1 Acidobacteriota bacterium
AGAGCGAGAACCGTGACCATAATAGGCATCGGAGAGTACTAAGGCGCGGAAACCCCCGGACTAGCAACCCGGAAAGCCCTGACCAGCAGCTACTCGCCTCCTATGCTGCAAGCCATCCAAGCCGCCGATCAGGTGAAGCAAGCGGCCAAGCATGCCGGCTTCGAGTTGGCAGGGATTGCCCCGGTGCGTCAATTTGCCGAACTTGATTATTTCCCCGAATGG
>QIAS01000458.1 GCA_003225615.1 Acidobacteriota bacterium
GATGATCTGGGCGTCGGTCACTACTTGCTGGTCGGGCTCATAGCCCTTTGGCGTCGCGATGCGAATGGTAGAGCCGAGTGCAGCGGCGGTCAGCAGCAAGGAATGGGCAACGTTATTGCCATCTCCAACGTAGGCGAGCGTGATGTTGCGCAGATTTCCAAATCTTTCCTGCAGGGTCAAGTAATCGGCGAGCGCCTGGCACGGGTGCTCAAGGTCGCTTAGGGCGTTGATCACGGGAATGGACGCGTACTCGGCCATGCCTTCGACGGTGTGATGGTCGAAGGTGCGCAGAACGATGACGTCTACCCAGCGTTCAAGGTTGTGCGCGATGTCGCTGAGGGATTCGCGGGAGTCGAGACGGCTGTTAGTTTGGTCCACGAAGAAGGAGATTCCGCCTAAACTCGCCATTCCGGCTTCGAAGGTGAGGCGGGTGCGGAGAGAGGGCTTCTCGAAAAACATGACCATCTGCTTGCCGGTGAGGGCTCCGCGAAAATCGGCGGGGCGGGATTTCATCAAGGCGGCAAGATGGAGAACGGCTTCTGTCTCGTGCGGATTCAGATCGCGAGCGGAGATCAGGTCACGAGACCCAAAGGCCCGGGTAGATCGGGCTGGCAGCACTTCTGTGCTGTTGAATGTTTGACTGCTCACGGTTGGCTCCTTGCGACGAGCTTGTGATCAATGATGGGACGGAGCGGCGACTTCACCGACTTTACAAGTAAGGCTTTGTCGAGCGCGCCGATCAGCTCATCGACATGCTTCTGCTGGATGGTGTAGGGGGGCAGGAAACGCAGCACGGTTTCCTGGGTGCGATTGATGATGATTCCCTGCCGCAGCAGGTTTTGAACGACGGCCTTGGCGCGGTCCGGAGAATTGAGTTGCACGCCAAGCATCAGGCCGAAGCCGCGGACCTCGCGGATACAGGTGTGTTTGGTCGCGAGCATTTGCAGCTGAGCGCGAAAGTATTCGCCGATTTGCTGCACGTGCTCGAGCAGATCGTCTAAAACTTCCAAAAATGTGATAGCGACGGCGCAGGAGAGTGGGCCTCCTCCAAACGTGGTGCCGTGCAAGCCGGGATGCATGCCTCGGGCTACGCGATTGCTAGTAAGGATGGCCCCGAGCGGAAGGCCTGCGGCTAGTGGTTTGGCCACGGTGACAACATCAGGCATCACTCCGTAGTGTTCATAGGCGAAGTAGCGCCCGGTGCGGCCGAGGCCGCATTGAATTTCGTCGAGTATCAGCAGCGCGCCGGAACGTGCCGTCAATTCACGGGCGAGTTGAAGGAATTCCTGACTTACTGGGCGAATGCCACCTTCGCCCTGAATAGTCTCCAGGCAAACCGCGCAGACGCTGGAATCAAAGTGGCGCTGCAGATCGTCCAGATATTGAAGGCTACAAAGTCGACGCCCGGCACAAGCGGAGCAAAGGGATGGCGGTATTTTGCCTGGCCAGTCGTGGCGAGTGAGCCAAAGGTGCGCCCGTGAAAAGAATTTTCGAGGGCCAGAATGCGCCACTTGGCTTTGTGGCCATTATTGTTTTCGGCGCGGGCCAGCGCGCGGGCTAGTTTGAGGGCACCTTCCCAGGCCTCCGTTCCGCTATTGCAGAAGAAGGCGCGATCCAGGCCGGAAATCCTGGTCAGGCGCTGCGCGAGTTCCGCCTGGAACTCGTGAAAGAAGAGATTGGAAACGTGAATCAGGCGGGCGGCCTGGCGTTTGAGCGTGGCTTGGATAGCGGGATGTCGGTATCCCAATGCGTTGACGCCGATTCCGCTGAGGAAATCGAGATAGCGCTTACCTTTGGCGTCCCAGAGATAAACTCCTCGCCCGCGAGTAAAGAAGACGGGCTGACGCTCGTAGGTGGGGAGGAGCAATCGCGCTTCGGAGCGAATTAAGGTCGGGAGGTTCATGCTTCTACTACCTCAGTGCCGCACTCAAGCTTGGCGAAATAAAACTGCGGGAGGATCTCCGCCTGGGACGCAGGAAGAATGCGGACCCGGCCTACACCGCGCCGGAGTGCATGGTGGCAAGCTTCGAGCTTGGGCAGCATGCCCCCGCGAATTACTTCGGTTGCGGTGAGTGGGGCTATTTGGCTGGTGTTGAGCCAGGGGATAACGGAGCCTTCGGCATTTTTCACGCCGGGAACATCGGTGAGGAAGATCAGCGCATTGGCGTGACAGGCTATGGCGCACGCTGCGGCGATCTGGTCGGCATTTACGTTGTAATATTCGCCGTCGCTGCCGAGGGCCACGGAGGACAGGACCGGGATGCCGCCCTGGGCCCAGATGGCCTCTAGCCAGCGCGGCTCCGCGGAACAGATTTCGCCTACGAAGCCGAGGTCGCGGCCGGGAGTTTGTTTCTTGCGGGCGCGAAAGGCGAAGCCGTCTCCGCCGCAGAGGCCGATGGCGGCTGCTCCGGCGGCGCCGATGGCGGCCACGAGGGTTTTGTTTACGACTCCGGCGAGAACCATCACCGCTATGTCTCGGGTTTCAGCGTCGGTGACGCGCAGGCCGTCGACAAAATCGCTCTTTTTGCCGAGCAGACCGAGAGTGCGGGTAAGTGCTCCACCGCCGCCGTGGACGACCGCGATGCGATGCCCGTCGCGGGCGAGCTGCACGATGGCGTGAGCGCACTTGTGCAGCATTGGCTTGTCTTCGAGCGCTGCGCCTCCAATTTTGATGACCAGTTTCACTGCAATCCTTGTTCCTCCTTCCAGCCGTACATGAGGTTCATGTTCTGGACGGCTTGTCCGGCAGCCCCTTTGAGCAGGTTGTCCACGCAGGAGACGAGAACAAGGCGGCGGCCGTCATCGGCCAGGCAGAAGCCAAGGTCGCAGTAGTTAGTGTGCAGAGAGAACTGAATCTGCGGGAGCTGGGGTGTGGAGAAAATTCGAATCCAAGCTTTGCCGCGGTAAAAGTTCTTGAAGCAGAGTTCGAGTTCGGCTGATTTCATTTCGTGCTTCAAGTGCACGTAGATGGTGGAAAGAATTCCGCGAGGAATGGGGAGCAGGTGCGGCGTGAACATCAGCTCCTGGGCATTCAGTTCCAGCTGCTCGAGGATTTCTCCGGTGTGGCGATGTCCGAAGACCGAGTAGGCGGAGAGGTTGTCGGCGACGGAAACAAAGTGCGTGCGGGAGTTGGGTTCTTTGCCGGTTCCGGAGACGCCGGACTTTGAGTCCGAAACGATTCCCCGCTGCCGGTCAACGATGCCGGTCGCAAGTAGTGGAGCTAGCGCGAGAATGATAGAAGTGGCGTAGCAGCCGGGATTGGCTACCAGAGCGGCATCTGGAATACGATCTGCGTTTAGCTCGGGAAGTCCATAGACCGCTTTGTTGGTCAGTTCAGCGGCGGTTGCGGAGTCGGCATCTTGAAAATCGTAAACCGCCCGGTGCTGTGGCTGTTTGAGGCGCCAGGCTCCGCTGAGA
>QIAS01000033.1 GCA_003225615.1 Acidobacteriota bacterium
TCGAACCATCCCTCCTTAAGCAATGCGTAGGTCTCATCAGCGACAGGGGCGGGAAGATGCCACTCTTTCACAAGCAGTTCCACAACTCGCGACCGATTGGCGGGGTCGAGCAGCCAGCGTCGCGCCTCGATGTACGCCGCCAGATAGCGCACCACCGTATCCGAATGTTCCTGGGCCCACGGCCGTGTCACAAAAGCGCCGCTAGCCTGGTAAGGGCCGATGAGTTGCCGAGTTGAGCCGAGGCTCACGAATCCAGCATGCTCGGCCAAAATCGAAGTAGGAGGTCCGAGCATGGATGCTGCGTACTCTTTGTGCTCGCGCATGGCCTGCAACCGCTGCGGTGTGGTACCAACCGGCTTGAGTTCGTAATCGCGCCCTGATTGCAGTCCGTCTGCGAGGAGAATTTTCTTGAGCTGCAGAGCGTAGGCGGTATTCACCGCGTCGACGATAAGTGTTTTCCCACGCAGCTCTGTCAGTGAATGGATGCCGGGTTGGGCAATAAGTTCGTTCAGCGAACCCTCGCCTCCCATAACGATCACGACATCGGCTGTTTGGTCCATGGCGACGGCATTGTCCACGGCAGCGTGCGCGATATCGGCCTTTCCGCACGCCAGAGCCGCGCGCAAGGCATCTGAGCTTGGCGCCGCTTCCGCCTGCACTTCCACACCGTATTTGGTAAAGGTGCCGTTCATCTTTGCGATGGCGACCGGCAAGGGAATTCCGGGGATAGCGATTATCCGAATCGTCGGCAGGGTTGGGGTTTGCGCGAGCGCACTCATAGAGGTCGAAAGGAAACTAGTGATAATGGCCGCGCCCAAGAATTGTGCGAGCTTCATGCGAGTCACTGGGTGATCGAGTGTTTCAGGCGTTTGTCGAAGTAGGACATGACAATCTCGAATGTCTTTTCCTGGATTGGATCCGGCCTATAAGCGCCGTCCGGCTGCGGGTAAATGAACACGTAGCCGTGCACAGGATGATCGAAGCTGTACCACGTCACGTCCTTGCCTGCTTCGCGCAACCATTCATTAGTCAATTTGAAGATTCCGTTCAGGTGATCGGTGTCGCGACCGAAAATCAGCATGGGAGTCTTGATCCGGCGAATGCGTTCCATGGCAGCGGCCTTGTCGGCATTCTTGCGGACCTCTTCAATGTCGTTGTACTGGATTTCAGTTCCTTTTCGCGGCGCCGTCGGACTGGTGTTGACGCTCAGGAACTCGTGGGTTGCCGGCTCAATGCAAACGCCCGCCGCAAAATCATATTCCGCCGCAGCCTTTAGAATCATCTCGCCGCTGTGACTCACGCCCATCGCGCCAATCGCATTCTTATCCACGTATGGCAACGTTTGCAGGTAGCGCACGATCGCGATCAGGTCTTCGTGGTCAAGCGTGGGATGCGATTTCAGCGTGCGTTGCTCGCCACTGATGCTGTCGGGTAGGTTGTGCGCGGGCTGCTGCAGTTGTTCATAGAGGTAAGGAACTTCGTTGCGGTAATTCACCGTGACGACTACATAGCCGCGGGCGATCATGTGATCCTGCATGGGCGCCAGGCGTTCCACAAGTTCTTCGACTTTTAGCATCCCACGCTTGCCTTCGCCGGAGCCCATAGTGATAACCGGGAATGGTCCGTTGCCCTTCGGCTTGCGAACGGCAATCGGAACGTAGATTTCGTCGCGCGTCAGCACAAAGGTGTAGTCTGCCGGGATCTCCGAGCCTTTGACCGCTTTCGTGATCGCATAGCCATGAGAGGGAGTCTCCTCGACTGGCGGCTTGCCTCCTGGTAGTTGCGCCCAGGCGATAGGGGTGATTCGCGGCAACAGAGCCAAAACAGCACAGGAAACAATGATCATGGAAGCAAGCAGCATGAGCTTCATAAGAAACTCGATCGAGGAGTTCGGGATGTTGCCCCGCCATATCGAAAAAGGGCCAGACGAGCTTTCGTCCGGCCCCGTTGAATCCAGCTCAGCAACTAGAAAAGCAGCTTCAATCCCAACTGGACGGCGCGGCTGCCTCCGGATCCGATGACCGGGTTGGAAGCGGCCACATCAGGCGTGGCGCAGGCGCATGCGAAAGAACCGGCCGAAGGATCGTTGTGCGCCCACCCATTCTGACCTCCAAAAGGATTGGCGAAGTTGGGATGATTGAGGACGTTGAAGAACTCGGCACGGAACTGCGCGCCGAAGCGCTCTCCAAACTTCCAATTCTTGGCTACAGAGAAATCCCAGTTGTGAAAGCCGGTGTCACGGAAAATATTTCGACCCATCGTGCCAAAAGTCCCAAACGGAGGCGGAATCATGAACGAACCGCGATTGGCGAAGCAACCGAAGCCCGCCAGAGCGCTGGTTGCGGGGCCCCCCGCAACTCCTCCGTCCAGAGCCAGAGCCTGGGCATTGCAAGCCGCGTTGGAAGTGGGGTTGGTCGGATCCCCACTTCCGGCGAAGAATGGAAGGCCGGTCGCAGTCGATTTAAAGTCTTTCGGGTTCCCGAAGAAGTCCCAGCGATCGTTGGCTTCGCCGGTTAAGCTCACATCGCTGCCCGCGTCCATGACCCCAAAGGGTTGGGCCCCATACAAGCTGACAATGGAGTTGAGTTGCCAGCCTTCCAGCAGCTGTGCGAATGATTTTTTGCCCGGGATCGCGTAAGTCATGGACAAGGTGAAGCGATGTCGCATGTCGAAGTCGCTGCTCGCGTACTCCCGCTCCGGATGGTTGCTGTCGGTGGGGAGACCCAATCCTGCTCCGAAGTCCCAGTTGGCGCCCACATCGTCCAGCGAATGGGAGTAGGTGTAACCAATAACGGCGGTGAAACCGTGGTAATTCCGTGCGGTCAGCGTGGTCTGCAGACCGTTGTAGTTTGACCTGTAGATGTTCTCCATCTGATAGATAAAGCTCAGATATTGGAACTGGCCGTTGAACGGACGTCCGGACTGCTCGTCACCAAGCACGTCGTTCGCGGGCACATTCTGGTTGATGTCCCGGATGCCAACGAGGTCCGAGCCATGGTTGCCGACGTAAGTCGCTTCTACAGAGAGATTGTTTGTGAATGCATGCTGAATGCCCAGATTCCAGTGCGCCACGTAGGGCGTTCTGAGGTTGCGACTCATTCCAAGGACGCTGCAGGGATTGGCGAAGCAATTGATGGGCGTGGTGGGGAAGACGGTTCCCGGATTGCCGGTAATGGCTGGATCCCAGTTAAGACTGGAGCCGGGAAAGTTGACCGTCCCAACTGCGATTGAGCCGCCTGCTGTATTCCCGCTTGCATCGATAATGGCGCCTGTAGGAATGGTGCTGATGCCCATCGAGTTGTTTAACGCCAGGAAGGATTCCCAGTTTACCGTTTCGTAAATCACGCCGCCGCCACCGCGCACGACTGTTTTACCGGTGCCGTTGACGTCCCAGGCGAAACCCATGCGTGGAGCGAAATTGTTGTGGTCGCCATTGTAAGGCGCATTAAGGCCGCGACCGACTTGTTGCAATCCGCGGGCTGGATCGAAATTGCCCAGAAGATTGTGGTCCTCCTTCACTACCGTGTTCAACTCGTAGCGCAAGCCCAGATTTAAGGTTAGAGTCTTGCTAAGCCGCCAATCGTCCTGCACGAACGTGGCATATCCCCAGTTGTGGATGTGCCGTGTGGGATCGCCGACAAGTTGACTCCCTTTATCCGGAACCCCAGCGAAGAAATCTTCCAAGGAGGTGGCCCCGGGAAAGACGTCGTTTACGCCGAAACCGAATTTGATTCTGCCTCGAACGCCACCATAAGCGGCGCCGCTGAAGCCGTCCCGATGGAGCTCTCCTCCGAACTTAATCGCGTGTTTGCCCCGAGTGTAAGAAACGTGATCGACGAATTGGAAGCGGGTGTCAGGGCCTTGCACCTTCGGCCAGTTAAAGCCACCTAGCTCTTGGGGGAAGATGTAGAAGGGGGCAATGTTAATGCGCGGCAGGCCGAAATAGAGAGGGTTAGTCACGCCGGTGTTAATGCCATACGCTGTCGCCGGTACATTGTGGTCGGAAGTAAAGGTGGGTTGATAAAGGCGGTTGTAACCAAACCGGGCTTCATTAACCCAGGCAGAACTCGGAACCCACGTCCAATTGGTCCCAAACACCTGGGCACGGGTGTGAATCTGCGTGAGCCATTTGGGCTGGAGTTGGCTGGCATCTGACACGGTTCCGGAGTTGTTGCCGAAGAAATAGCGGCCACTGAAGACGTGGCGTTCCGTGATGTGATAGTCAATCTTACCCACCGCATTATCAGCGGTCACGGTGTTGGGAAGACCGAAGGTGATAACGGTCGGATCCACGGGGTTAGTACCCGGGTTCGTGGGGAAGCCGGTGCCGTTACAGGCGATGGGCGGTCCTAACGTACACCCGCCGATCTGCAAGCTGACAGGGCTTACGGGAATGGTGGCAGCTTGCAATGCGGCGATCGCATCCACCAGGCTGTTTGCCGGGTCGCCGCCGAGTGAAACGGTCGCTGGGGTAGAAATCTGACCGGTGTTCCCGACCGTATAGCGCTGCCCTTCATACGCGCCGAAATAAAATAATCGTTCCTTGACGATGGGGCCGCCGACGGTACCGCCGAATTGCTCCAGGTTTCTGGGTTGTTTGGGCGTGCCAACGGGATTGAAGTAGTTGCGAGCATCGAACGGCGTGTCCCGGCCAAAGGCGTAGGCGGTGCCGTGAATGTGGTTGGTGCCGGCCTTCAATCCAACATTAACGATCGCACCCGGCTTCCAACCGAATTCGGCGGGAGGATTCTGTTGCAGATTGAATTCCTGGATGGAGTCAATCGGCAAGATCGTCGCTGAATCTCCCGCGATTCCGGCTCCATTAATGATGCTCTGACCCGAGAATGGCTCGCTATTGAACAAGCCGTCGATGAGATAGGCGTTATCTTCGGCACGAAGTCCGTTGGAGCTGGTAGTGGAAAAACCGCCGCCTGGGTAGCGAATCACCCCCGGGCGCAGTTGCAGCAGGTTCTCGTAATTGCGGCCGTTTAGAGGCAGGTCATTGATCTCCTTGTTGCTGAGTGTGCCGCCCAAAGTTGAGGAGACAGTGTTCAACAAGGGAATCTCAGAGTTGACGACCACCGTTTCTGTGACGTTGCCCGGCTGCAGCGCGAAGTCAATGAGCGCATTCTTGGCAACTTCCAACACGACGTTCTGCCGTTCCACGGTCTTAAAGCCCTTGGCTTCCGCCCGTACCTTATAGGAGCCGGGATCGAGGTTGGGAGCGACGTAGACTCCAGCATCATCCGTGTTGAGAGTGCGCGTCACACCTCTTTGCTCGTCGGTTATGGTCACCGTCGCACCCTTCAGGGCGGCGCCAGAGGCGTCGGTCACGGTGCCCAGAATGCGACTCGTGTAGGTCTGCGAGAGCAGGGGAAGGCAGGCCAGCAGCATCAGACCGGCACCCAAAGCTGCGGTTGAGCGAAGACGAGCCGACAGTGGGATCCTCAACTTTGAGGCACGCATGGAACCTCCTCAGGTATTGTGGTCGGACA
>QIAS01000034.1 GCA_003225615.1 Acidobacteriota bacterium
AGACAAGGCTTCTGATAAGTGTCTATGGAACTCAATGGGAAAAATGAGTAGTGTATGTATATCATTGAATTTTAAGCACGGGCCCGTAGCTCAACGGTTAGAGCAGCAGACTCATAATCTGTTGGTTCCTGGTTCGAATCCAGGCGGGCCCACTGGTCGATCTTCCTTCCGAACTCATTGCACCTGGACAATCGCAACTTTATTAACCCCGCTGCATGCCAGGTAGAGCTTGCCGTCTTTGGTAGCCACCATGTTGCGAATCACGCCCCCGCCTGAAGGGACAGCCGTAGTCTCGAACTTGTTGTGCTTCGGATCAAAGCTCACGAGCGTATTGGGCTGCACGCCGGACTCGCTGTACCAGACAACGCCATTTGGAGCCACAGCGATGCCATACGGTCGCGAGTTTCTTCCCGACGGTGATGTCCATTCCTCAAATTTCTTTGTTGCCGGATCGAAGTGCCCCAAATAGCCGCGTGCATAATCCGTGTAGTAGATCGTTCCATCCGGAGCCAATGCCAGGCGGCGCGGCCGCGCATCCTGTTGCGGCAATGAATATTCGCTGATCACCAAATTCTTCGGATCAATACTTCCGAGCTTGTTGCTTCCGAATTCACAGAAATACGGCACACCGTTAGAAGTCACAACGATCCCATACGGTATTGCATGGGGCGTAGGAACCTGCGTCAACTGTACTTGTCCGTTTTTTGGATCCAGTCGCCCGATGAGATTTGCTTGTTCCGTCGTGAACCATAGAATTCCCTGTTTATCGAAAACCGGAGTATGCGGATCCGCGTCCGCATCCGGCATGTGATATTCCGTCACTTCACCGGTTTTGGGATTCAACTTTCCGACGTAAGCTTTAGAAATGGCCGTAAACCAGATGTTCCCCTCATTGTCCGCAACCAGCCCATGCGGTCCAGAGTCTGCGGTCTTGAGCGGATATTCTTTAAATTGTCCCGTGGTCGGATCAAGCCGCCCCAACTTGTTGGCCCTTTGCCCCGTGTACCAGAGCGTTCCGTCGGGGGCTACTGCCGGGTCGTGCGGCCGGGAATTCGGGGTAGGCACGTCCCACTCCTTAATCGACACCTTGGCGCCGGTCGCCGCGAGAGTGGCCGTCAGGGCGATTGCGCTCAGCGCGCACACAATAGTTTGGTAGCGTCGCATCGCTGCACCTCCGTCCGCTCTATTCTTTCAGTTCTGATTGCAATGCGCGACCTGGGCCAGGCGCTTTTACGTGCTTTTACTTCAGCAGCCGTACAAGACCCCTCTCGCATGCAAGAAAAAAGGCCACCGGCTGTAAGCGGTGGCCAGGAAGTAATCTACTAGTTGTTTAGAACTTAAACTTTAGTGAGAACTCGATCGCGCGAGGCGCCCCGAGTGCGTTTACACCTGAGCCAAGTCCCAGCCGCAGAGAATTTGGCTGGGGGTTGGTGGTGCCGTTGGGGGAGCCGGGAGTCCCATCCAACACGCTGCTGAAGGGGATCGCCGGTCCGTCGAAGTTGGCGAAGTTGAACAGGTTGAAGAAGGAGACTCCCGGCCGAATTTCGAATCGCTCTCTGAACCTGTAAGCCCAACTCAACGTCAAATCGAACGTCTTGAGCCAAGCCTGTCCCACTGCGTGCGGTGGGGCAAGCTGCAGAGGTTGGATCACACCCCCTAAAGCCTGCAACTGGGCTAGCGTGAACAGCCCATTGCTAACGAGGACCTGTCCCGCTGGAGTTGGCGTCCCCGCCAGGGTGCTATTGAACTGTGTGATTCGTTGGTTCAGGCCATTGACCCCAAAGTCGCGGCCGAACCCCCCCAGGCTGGTGCCCGGCAACAGGTCACCCAACCCACCGTTGGAGCCAAAGCTGCCATCCCCGGTGCCGTCTCCGGTGACGTCGCTTTGGAAGATCCCACCAGCAGCTCCGCTCACCGGCAGATCCGTGTTGGAGGGCAGCGGACTATAGAAGTGGGAGGTCAAACCCAGTTGGAAGCCTGCTGGCAGTTCCATGTATCCACCGAATGAGAGCTGGTGGGTGCGATCCAACCCGTCGGGGCCGATGAAGCGAGTTGGAGTGGCATTGTCCTGTGCGAAGTTAATGAAGTCGCTGTCCCTCGCAGTGGCGACATAGCGCGAGAAGGCGTAGGAGATTTGCAAATTCAGGTAACGGATCCCTGGCAGCGGGTCGTGCATGTTCTGCTTTAAGGAGAGTTGCAGACCGTTGTAAACCGAGCGCCCGACGGGAAACAGCATCTGGTTAGCGCCAACATTCTGATTGATTCCCGGGAAAGCAGCGGGGGGCGTGCCAGCCAGCGCGCAGGGCAATCCACCACAGACCGAATAACCGGAATCAAGGCCGTTGCCCGCGTAGTCGGAGATCAGTGCGGCCCGGGGAACCCAGGTTCCACCATCATTGGTTCCGTTTGCCGGATCAAGCGGACATCCAATTATGGACTGGCCAATTGTCCCCACCCCACAGTTGGCCAGAGTAGTTGCTATGGCCGCCTGTGCGTTAGCCAAATTGAAGAAGCGTGCATCACCGATGTGGTTGGTATCAACGCTCAGCATGGTGTGGGTAGCTACGTTGCGAAGATAGTCGGCTGTGAACACCAGTCCCGGCCGAATCTCCTGCTGCACGCCGATGTTCATTTGCACTGAGCGCGGCGTTACGTACTTGGGGTTGAACAGTTCAGTGCCGGTAACATCGATGGCGGCAGTAAGGAGGTTCCCAACAAAAACTCCATTCGTTGCCGGGCCCTGAGCGATTGTAAATGCCTGGAAATCCTTCTCGAGCTGGGCGATCTGCGAAGCCACGCTTCCGATCGGGTGGCCGCAAACCGAGGCAGGATCTACGCTCGAGGGAAAAGGTAATGTTGTCGTGGATGGGGTGCCGTTTGTGCAAACTGGTTGAAGCCCCAGAAATAGTCCCTTCGGCAGACGACCCGGGCGATCGAACAGGTTGTTGTTCCAAATCGAGTTCTCGTAGAAGAGCCCGATGCCGCCTCGAATCACCGTTTTCCCGTTGCTCTTCGTATCCCAGGCAAAGCCGAGGGCTGGTTCACACGATTACCCAAGCCCGAGTAAAACTGATTATTGAACTGGTCCAGAGCCGGAATCGGGGGCAGATCGCTGTCTGTTCTCCCGGTGTCACGCACGTAACGTAGGCCAGCATTTATCGTCAAGTTTGGCTTTGCCTTCCACGCATCTCCGAAATACCACGAGAAGCGGTTATCGGGACCCAAGCCGCCTCCGGGCAATCCAAAGGCAGGAAATTCCGAGGAGAATCCTTGTCCGTTGCCGAGATCGACGCTGGTCACTGGGTAATTCAGCGGGTTCCCGGCTCCGCCCGGCAGCGTCAAGCAAACTCCCGCGCAACTGTTAGGCGAACCCACGGCTGGCGCGAGTCCCAGGAACTCGGCAAAGCCGCCCCCCTGGATGTGATTAAAGCCGACTCCAAAGCGGAAAATGTGATTCTTGAAAGGCTTACTGCCATCGTACTTAATCTGATGATTCGATTGCATCGTCGCCTGCGGGGCCAGAAAGTTTGGCCCGGAGCAGAAGAGGTCGAGTCCCGCGGTCAAGCAGTTGGGGTCGGCACCAATGGCAAGCTCGATCCCCGGAGCCGGATCGAAGATGCTGGAACCCGTGACCGCGTCTTTAATTCCGTTTTGGAACTTGGTGTAGCCGAACCGGATACTGTGGGTGAAATTACCGGTATTGAAATCGACGCCGACCAAATGACCACGCGCGTGGTCAACATTGGCAAAGGGTTGGAACGAATTGGGAATGAAAGGCAGTACGCTCTTGTTCTGATCGTAATTGAAACGATAAAAGATCTTGAAGCGGTTCACCTGCCAATCCAGGCGGCCAATTGTTTCCGTCTCACGAAACGGCGAGGTGAAATTGCCGCTAAGAGCTTCGAAAGGGGGACTGGGTATAACGGGATCGATCAGATCCTGCTTCGTCCGCTCGGCGTCGAGAAAGAAAAACAACTTGTCTTTCATGATCGGCCCGCCCAGGCTGCCGCCGAACTGACTTCGCTGGAACGGATTGGTGGAGTCCCCGGGCAGAGCGGCATTCAGAACCTGGTCGCGAAAATAGTAAAAGCCATCTCCATGCAAGCTGTTGGTTCCCGATTTCGTGATCACGTTGACCGAACCGGAAGAAGTCAACTCGGTCGACAAGTCAAGCGAGGACTGCTGCAGTGACGACTCCTGGATTGCACCCAGAGGGAGATTCTGGGTGGTCGTGCCTACAGTCTCATCGCTGATGTCAACGCCATCCACCTCGATGCGGGCTGTGCGGCCGAACCGGCCTCCGAATGAAACGGATGAGAAGCCATTCTTGGTGGGATCGAAGGTTCCGCCGTCCTGGATCTGCACGCCCGGCTCGAGCTGGGCAAGGTCAAGGAAGTTCCGCCCGTTGATTGGCAAGTTCTCGATTTGTTGCGATGTGAGAACACCCTGAACCGTCGACTGCTCGGTGTTGACCGCCAGCGAAGAACCCTGCACCTCGATCACTTGTGCACTCTCACCCAAGGTGAGCTTGGCATTACCTGCGACGGTAGTGTTAACTTCAACCACGACGGGCAACTCAACTGTCCGGAAGCCCTTGGCTTCGATTCGTACTGTGTATTGTCCAGGAATCAGAGCACCCGAAGCGTAAGTGCCCGACGAAGTGGTTGTCGTTTCTGTGACCTGGTTGGTGCCCTTGTTACGTATGGAAATCTTGGCTCCGGGCACTACCGCGCCCGAGGGGTCAGTCAGCGTACCTTGGATGCTGCCGGTTGAGATGGTGGTCTGGGCCGGCGTTAACGATGCGAGCAGAAGCACGAGTGCCCCGGAGATAGCAGCAAACCCAAATCGTCCCATCAGGTTGCGAGTTCTCACAAAATCCTCCTTGTGAAAAGGCTTAACCAACACTGCCCTGTGTACGGAATTCCTTGCGGCACGAAAAATTTAACCTTGCACTTGGCTAGCCGAGGTAATCAGAGGTTTTGTGCTTGTTCTTCTGCTGGTTACGAATCCGTGGAGAGATCAAGATACACATTTCCATATAACGTCGGGCTGCCGGTATGAAATTGCACACCTGAGGGACACCATTACGCCCGGCCAATAGCTTCGCAGTGAACTAACCGATTAAGTTGTTTAGGGTGTTATGACTCGGATGGGGAAAGTCAATTACCTGCCCTTGTTCGTCCGGTACCGCTTTCTCCAAGTCGCCGCTATTCCGAGAGGGATTCGGCCAAGCCTAGCACCAAAGGCCTGTTGCCAGGTTTCAGGTTGTCCCCGGATTGCTGTCCGCCAGATCATCGACAAGATTGAACACGCGCCTTCCAATCCATAGCTTTTCGTCTTTTCTTCTACTCTGGCTTCTCTTTCAGCTACTACTTTCCTAGGGGATACTAGGGAATTTTTCCCTGCTAGATCATGGATTTGCGACGAGTCCCAGCGACATCCCAGGCTGGCCAGCTCCACATCTGAAGGTCGTCATCCAGAAAGGTTGAGTGATGACGAACAAAGGTCTGTTTCTTCCGGTTCTGTTTTTCTTGGCAATGAGCGCGTCGGCTGTTGCTCAGGCCTGGCCGCCTGCTCAAGGTACCGCTACAGTTGCGGGACTTGCTGTATCTCCATACGACAAAAACAATCCAAAGTCACTCTTCCTCACTGGAAGAGTTGTGGTGGAGGAAGGCATGCCGCTGCCACAGCCTGCCGCGGTTCAGAGCTCGTGCAATGGCACCTTGCATACCGAAGGCTATACCGATTCCAGGGGATACTTCACATTTGAAATGACCGGAGCCCGGAACTCGCTTGGTTCTCAGGGGAGCGAAACGCCCTCGTTGTCCGGAAATTTGCCGGCATGTGAGCTGCAGGCCGACTTGCCTGGCTTCATCTCTGAAAAAGTGGATTTGGCCGGGGCATCCGATTCAGCCGGAGTGATCCGCACCTCGACGATTGTGGTTCATCCCGCTACCCGCGCGCCCGGCGCCATGATTAGCGCCACCAGCGCGGCCGCTCCCGGCAGCGCCCAAAAGAATTTTCGCAAAGGTTGTGAGCAAGCCCAGAAAGGCCAGTGGGAGGCGGCGCGGGAAAGTTTCGAAAAGGCTGTTCACACCTATCCCAAGTACGCGCAGGCCTGGCTTTATCTGGGACAGGTGCGCATGCAGCAAGGACAATTCGACGCGGCCCGTCAGTCGTTTCAGGAATCGTTGGCCGCAGATCCGAAATCAGTCGAGCCTTACACGGCACTCGCCGACTTGGCGCTTCGCGAAAAACACTGGCAAGAACTGGCGGACACCACGGATCATATCCTGCAGCTCGATCCGGTTGGACGACCGCAGTACTGGTATCTCAACTCGGCCGCGAATTATGAGCTGAAGAAAGTAGACAAAGCGGAAAAATCTGCCCTGCAAGGCCTACGCGTGGACGTACGCCAGGCTATTCCCAAGATGCAGTACTTGCTGGCCGCGATTCTGACACTTAAACACGATTATCGCGGCGCTGCCGACCATATACGCAGCTATCTGCGGCTTGCGCCTCACGCCCCGGATGCAGCCGTCGCGCAACAGCAATTGCAACAGCTCGAAAAGCTTTCCGGCGCCGCTGAATAGGATTACTCGGCCCATTGTTTTGACGCACCATCGGCTGCGCACCCTCAGCCGTCATCAACACGTCTTCCCGCCACTTCGGAAAGTGAGCGAATCTTGCTGGTTGGAAAAGCGAGTCGTCGAAGGAGTCCCGTAACTCTTTATGTGGTCCTCGCCGTTCTGGTCACCGCTCTGGTATTTATTTATCGGGCCGCCAAGACTCACAAAGACGCCCCGAAAGCAAGTCCGCCCATGTACCAGAAGCCAGCGGTCGTCTTGTCTATAGATCGGCGCTGAGCGGAGTGCTCAGAAGCGGCAGGCAGGTGCCGTCTGATTTTTTAGGGGCGAGCGAAGGCCGGCAGACGGACTAATGCGGTGCTCCATCGCAGCTTCAGCGTCCATGCCGTGCGCTCGCGGCCCGCTCGCCGCGCTGGCCCACCAGGACTTCAATCGATGGAAATGATGTTGGCACTGTCAACTTGCACTCTGGCTGCTGTGCCTTAGAGCGGATGGCTTGCATGAGCAGTTCCAACGCCAACCCGGTATTCGGGGGCACCACCACTGTGGCTGCCAGTACGCCGCTTTTGACCCACGCTTGCCCGGTTTTTGGAAGACCATCACATCCAGTCATGGGCAATTTCAGCCATTTTTGCCGGTCGGCTTCGCTGCTGTGCTCCTGGAAGGCTTTTCTTGCTCCTATCGCCATGGAATCATCTTGAGCCGCGATCATGTCAATGCGAGCTTCACGCGAGGTAGATAAGCGAAGCCAGGAACTTACTGCCTTGAAGGCGCTGGCCTCGGTCCACTGCGCTCTTAGCGTTCTGATTTGGATCTCTGCTGATTTGGTTTCTTGCATGCCACTGGTTCGTTGGCGTGCCGCCGAGCTTTCCGATGGTCCTTCGATGTACAGCACGTAACCGCCCTTAGGGAGAAGCGCCGCCATTTGACGTCCTTGGATACGCCCGATCTCTTCGTGATCTGAAGTGATTGCGAATACCGGAACCCGCGACCCCCGGCGAAGGTCTGTCAAATAATCCACGTCGCGGTTTAACACTACCCATCCTATGCCCGCCGTTACCGCCGCACGTGCCACCTGCGGAAGCGCCGTAGCTCCCACTGGCTCGAAAATAATCGCATCCGGGTGCGGGGCGCTGCCGGATTGAATGATCTTCAGCAACTGCTGGCTTTGGGTGATGGCGTCGTTTTCTGCGTATACGATCTGAACTCCTACCCCCACCCGCCGCGCCGCATCTTCGGCCGCTGCCGCTTGCTCCTGCTGATAATCGTTATCATCGTTAGTGAGCGAGATAAGGAAATTGGGGCTATTCATGGCATCTCCGATAGGCATCATAGCTTCGGAACTGTTCGGCACGACAGTAACCACGGTAACTTCGCTGCTTTGCGTTTAATCTTGACGGGACGTTGTTGGACTATTTCACCCGGATTTCCACAGACCTTCTCTTACCGAGCGTGACGACCATCACCGTGTCGCTTTCGCGCAACTGAAAATATTCCCCACACTGCGCCACATGCGAAGTAGGAGTGTTATGGTCACCCACTGTGTAAATCCCGCCTGCGATACGCCCTTCCGCTATTTGCGGGGGGGAAGGCTTTTTCTAGTCGATTCTCCTTCTGTCCTCCAAGGCAGCAACCACGACCCTCAGTCCAATACGGTCCGTTTGTCTGAATTTTTCTGGCTATGTGAGCAATGTTCGCAGAGCATGCAAATCATGTTGGACAAAACGGGAGACGTCCTTTTAGTGACAGGAGAACAGCTTCCGCAGGTTCTGCGCAGCCATGTCCCGCAAGTTGAAGATGATCTTTGCGCCGCTTCGGCGAAGGCCGGCGTCGCCTGATCGCATTAGCATCTGCGTTTCGCTTCCCCCCGTTGCGCACTGGTACACACGAAGTCGCGCCATGTTCGCCGCGTTCTACGTTCTCGCTGAGCCTCGGCGGATTCCTGTCTTCCCACTGCCGGCGCGGGACGATATTCTATGTTCGGCTGCCATGCCTCAAGGAAAAGCTTCCGCGCTCACGGGAATTCTCCACCAGCTTTGTCCCAGATGCCGCAGCGGCAGGATTTTCCGCGCTCCTATCTACCGCGGCTTTCCTTCCATGTATGAGCGCTGTCCAGTTTGCGCCCTCAAATTTCAACGTGAAGCCGGATATTTTCTCGGCGCTATGTACATCAGTTATGGAGTAGCCCTCGTCTTCATTCTGCTGATGGGCGCCATTCTCTGGGTCGCTACAAATTGGCGCATCGACAAAATAACTATCTGGGCCATCCTCCTTTTCCTCCCGTTAGCCTTACCCATCACCTTGTTCGCACGTGTCCTGTGGATTTATCTTGACCAGTCTGTTGATCCCGAAAAATAGAAGGGCGCAGATGAAATTCTGATCTTGGAGAAAACATGATCCGACCCGCGCATTCATTAGCCCACATGTTTTTGACGGTCTTACTCTTTGCGCCGTTAACCCTCGCCCAGGACCGTGATAGCCGGTTGAAGCAAGCCTACGAGCGCCTCGATATCTACATCGCGCGGGAAATGAAAGCAAACGGCATTCCCGGCCTTTCGCTCGCGGTCACCGACCGTAAGGGCCTATTGCGCGCATCCGCCTACGGTTACGCCGATACCAAACTGAAAAAACCCGTAACGCCAGAGACCGAGTTTGAAATCGGTTCCATCTCCAAGTCATTCACGGCGATCTCTTTGCTGCAGCTAAGCGAAGAAGGCAAGTATGATGCGCGCCAGCCCATCACAAAGTACTTGCCATGGTTTTCCATTCATTCCAAATACGCGCCTATCACGGGACACGAAGTGATGACCCACACCGCAGGCCTTCCCCGCGACCGGGACGACATCCCGTCCTCTCTTTACCAGGCCGCAGGTGTGCGCGACCGCTGGACCGGCTACGCTCCCGGCCAGCACTTCGCATATTCCAATGTCGGTTACCAGATCATGGGCTATCTGTTCGAAGAGATCACCCAAAAGCCGCTCGGTGACACGCTGCGACAGCGCATTTTTCAGCCGCTGGGCATGAATCATAGCGAAGCAATGTTTACCCATGACACGTACGAACGCTTGGCAACCGGCTACGCGCCGCTTTACGATGACCGGCCAACAGGCCCTTCCACCCCACTAATTGAAGCGACCTGGCTGGAATACCAGGCCGGAGATGGTTCTATTGTCTCCACCGCTGCCGACATGGCCGCGTATCTGCGCATGCTGCTCAATCGCGGCGTGGGCCCGAATGGACGGATCCTCTCCGAGCAGAGCTTCAGGCTGCTTACCCAGCGCGCCATTAAAGAGACAGGTGACCCCGAAGCTGGCTGGTACGGCTACGGCATTGTTAGTAGCATCGTGGACAATCACAATGACATTGCCCACGATGGCGGGATGGTGGGCTACAGTTCGCAGATGCGTGGCGACTTGGATTCTGGGTTAGGCGTGATTGCGCTGGTGAACTATCCGGGAGGTCCCGGTGGCGTGGCCGATTACGCGTTGAAGCTCCTGCGCGCCGCTTATGAGAACCAGGAACTGCCGCCATTGCCTGAACAAGAACTACGCACCAAAGTAAAGAATGCCGCGGATTTTGCCGGCACCTACACTGGTCCTGACGGCAAGAAACTGATTCTCACCGCGGAAGGCGAGAAACTCCTGCTGGCAGTTGGGACAGACAAAATTGCACTTGAAAATCATGGACAAGACAGCTTTCTTGTCCCCCATGCCGAGTTCGCGCTTTTCCCGCTAAGTTTTGGCCGCGAAAACGGCAAAGTAGTCGAAGCATTTCATGGTGGAGAATGGTTCATTGGCGAACGCTACAGCGGCCCGCGGAATTTCTCCACGCCCGCGGAATGGGCCAGCTAT
>QIAS01000035.1 GCA_003225615.1 Acidobacteriota bacterium
GATTGCGTGATCACCGAAGCGGCTGGATGTATAAGAACGCAACAACCTCAATCGCGGAAAGTAAGACTCGCCGGTTGCAAGCCACCGCCTAAGAACTTACGGCTTTTCGGCTTTCTCTGTTACCCAGGCGTTACCAGCAACTCGAACCTGAAATGTTAACTTTTGCTAACCTTCTGAAAAGGTTTGGCGTCCCTACCACCGACTTTTTTGAACACCTGACGGCAACCCGTCCGAAACTGTTTCGGTTCGCCCCACCTGGACTCGGACTGGGCTAAACGGCGCTAGCCGTCTTATCGACACGTTCAGCTCATCACTCCAGAGCCCTTGCACACAGTTCATAGAGCGGGTCGCCTCCGCTATTGGTATCGCATCCTTAGTTGCGGGCGTGAGGTGTTGCTGGCAGGGGGCCCGCGGATATCCGTCCTCACCTCGCGACTTAATAGGCCAAATTATGGGCCATTCGTGCGAAACTGTACTATCGGCGTGATCCTTGTTCCGTAAGGGAAATTCCTGTCCCGCTTGTCCCCCACCTTTTGTAGAGGAAAGCCGTTTGAATCTCTAATCCGCTGCCATTCCCTGCGCTTCCTGCTCGAACTGTGGAACTTGAGTTTCGAAATGTTGGCGCCGCAGTTCAGACTCCAGCGCTGCGAGCTGGGCTTCAATCTCCTGCGTAGCTTTCCGCTTGCGGATGATCTCCTCGCGATAGCGCCGTAAGAAATAGTCGATGGTTTCGACTCTGATCCTGATTGAGCCCGACGGCTTATTCTCATCAAGATCCTTGAAGCAGAAGTAGGGAGTCCCGGACTGCTCGATGATGCCTTCGATCACCCCGTAAATCGGCGCGTCGTGGCCGCATTTAAAACTGGAAATTTCAAGTGCCACGAGATTGGGATGGCGCGCGGTGAATTTCGCGGCCCAGACCTTGTGGTTAGTGCTGCACGAATAAGAGTTCTTCCAAGCATCGCTGATGTCGAGCGGACTGCTGACGACCCCTGCACGCACTTCCTCACCGAAGAGCCGCTCCAGCAGGTCTTCGTCGAGCGGAAGGGTGTTCTGCGAGAAGATCGGGTATCCGAGCTTCTGGAACTCGTCCAGGATTTCATGGTTCAGGCCAGGATCGTGATGGTAAGGACGTCCCAGCATGACGATGCCGATGCGGTCCTCGCGCTCAAGTTGATCGAGGACCTGGCGTGCGCGTCTTCGAATGTTGGTCTCGTAGTCCTTAAGCGCCTTGAATCCGGATTCGACTGCGCGGTCGTTTTCTTCTTCTGAGAGTCCGAATACTGGCTGCCACGCCTGCAGCATTTGGTAAGCGAACAGTTTGCGGTCGGCGAAGTTGAGCACCGGGTCCAGATACTTCACGTTGTGCTCGGCGAACACGTCGTTCTCTTTGGTGAATGCTGCCTTCACCGTTTCCGGCGTTGCGGTTACGGTTGGGCAGGCATTTGTGCCCTGCAACTTCACCAACGCAGTATGAAGAACGTCGTACATCGGGAAAAAAATGACGTTGAGCGGCTTCTTGCGGTGTTTTTCCTGGATCAGGTTGTAGACGTGCGAGATTCCGATCTTCGCCGGGAAGCAGGGGTCAATTGCGCCGCGGCTCGCGCCGGCTCGATACAACTCGGAGCTTGTGTAATCCGAATAAACGATATTTTCCGGCTGCACGCCCAAGCTTTCGAAATATGCATTGAAGAGCGGGGCATATGTGTAGATGTTCAGCACGCGCGGGATCCCGATGCGCAGCTGACGCCGGTTCTGCAGCAATAGGATGCGCTCTTTAGCCGCCTTCGTCCAGGCTCGCGTGGGAATTGGGTCGGCAACGCTCTTCGCATTGGTCGGGCGGAAGACTTCTTTCGACGCGTAATCGACGAAGTTCGGGTGCTGATCGCGGATGTGATCTAGGCCCGCCTTGATGTCCTTCATCTCGTTCACATCTTCGACGGTTCCTTTTTCACAGGTGGCGATGATAAGCCGCTGTTCGCCTTGCATAAGTGGAACCTTGGTGACCTTTTTGACGGGAACGAAGTCTTTTGCAGGTTCTGTTCTGATGTCAATAAACGTGCGTAGGCAGTTGTTCTTGCAGAAATTGCAACGCGTGGCTTCGTTGCGTGTCGAGCGGTACTCAATTTTGCGGACGGCATCCAGGCCGACGAACGTCGTTCGCTGGCCGTTTCGCCACAGCCGCAGCGACTCCTGCGCCGCACCGATCGCGCCCGATTCTCCGCAGTGCTCATGTACGATGATTTCCGGCTGCTTGCCCGCGGCGCGGAAGCTGTTACGGATGAAATCCACTTCCGCTTTCACCACGGCAAGATTATTTTGTGTACCTCCCTGCAATACGAAGCGTGTGCCCAGGGCAGCGAGATTGGGAATGCTGGCGACGTAGAGAAAGACATTTTTCGGCAGCACAGCAGCGAGCCCCGCGAGGATTTCCTCCGCACGCCAGCCCTGGCGCTGAAAGTTCACTATGTCGGACTGCATGAATACGGCACAACCATAGCCAAAGACGGGCATAGCTTGTGCGGAGAAAGCCAGATCGGCGTACTGATTCACGCTCAACCCGAAGCCTTCCGCCGTGGATTGCAAGAAATATCCGTTGCCGGCTGAGCACTGGGTGTTCAGCTTGAAATCCTTAACGCGGCCGTTGTGCAGGATGATAATTTTAATGTCCTGACCTCCAACATCCACAATCACGTGCGGATCTTCGTAGAACTTGAGCGCTGACTCGGTGTGTGCGACGGTTTCGACCAGTGCTACGTCGGCCTTAAGGACGTCCTTCAGGATATCCTTGGCATAGCCGGTAGTCGCGACCCCCAGCACCTCCAGTTTCGCATCCTGCGCCTCGACCTGGCCGCGCAGATTCTCGAACATTTCGATAGTGTCCTGAATGGGATTGCCGTTTGAGAGCTGATAGGACTTGCACAATATGTCGCCGTTCTCGTCGAGCAGGACGGCCTTGGTGGATGTGGATCCGCCGTCAACCCCGATGAACCCGCCAACTGTGCTTCCTTTCTGAAACACCGCGGGCGTAAATTTCTTGCGACGATAGGCTTCCTTGAAAACGTGAAGGTCGGCAGGGCCATCAACCAATCCTTTGCCGCCGGACTTGGCTTTTTCCTCCTGACGTCCGTATTCAATGTAATGGAGCAGTTGGTCATAACCCCGGTAGCAGCCAATGCAGTCATCTTCGCTCCGGCCGAACTCAATGGCACCCATAGCCGCGAAGTACTGGGCATTTTGGGGAACCTTGATCAGATCCTCTGGCTTTGCGCCGTCCGGAACCGCAACTTTCCGTTCCTGCCACATGCGCGGAATATTTGCCTGCCAAGCCTCACGCATGCCACGAATGAAACTGTTAGGACCGCCTAGCAGCAGGACATGTGGACGCAAGGTGTGACCACGGGTCAGAACGCTGAGATTTTGCAACACGATGGCTTCAAACAATGACGCCATGAGTTCATCGGGCGGTGTGCCAACTTTTTGCAGGCTGTTAATGTCCGTTTCCGCGAACACACCGCATTTACCAGCAACTTTATGAAGTTTGACGCCGTGGTATTTCTGTTCGGCAAGGAGTTGCGTGGGGATCTTCAGCTTGGCATTGATCTTGTCAATGACCGCACCCGTGCCGCCGGCGCACTTGTCGTTCATGGATGGAATCTTCTTCTTGCGTCCCGTCTCATCGTCATCTTTGAAGACGATGATCTTCGCGTCTTGGCCGCCGAGTTCGATGACTGAATACACCTCGGGATGCAACTTCTCCACCGCCAGCGAAACCGCCGTGACTTCCTGCACGAATTTTGCGCCGATTTGGTCTGCGATTCCCCCTCCTCCCGAGCCCGTCAGGAAGATACGTGTATTGTGGCGATTAATGCCTGCATCGCATTCCATCCTCTTCAGGAATTCCAGCGTCTTTTCCGGTTGCTTGGTTTCATGGCGCTGATAGTCCTGCCAGAGCACCTGGTCTGTATCAGCATCGACCACTACCGCTTTCACTGTGGTCGAGCCCACGTCAAGTCCGACCAGGAACTTGGTGTCGTGATCGTGTGGCTTTTGCGCCGGTTTCGTTTGCTGAATGGGCGGAGCTTGGGGTTCGAGGGGAGCGATCTGGATCAGTTGAGCGCCCTTATGATCGTGCATTATTTCCTCTTTCTTCTCTTAAGAACCCGTAGGGGTCTGAACAATCCATAAAATCCGGACATGCAGAGATCCCTGGGCGGAACGCGTGGCCTTTGCGCTCGGCGATCTCTGCCATGCAAGGCTTCTCTCAATCCCCCGAAGTAGCGGGGATCCTGGAGCCGGGTATTCGGGCTCTCTTCCAGAGCCGCGTGTCCTTCTCAATTCGATCGCTCACGTGCAGGACGAATTGCGCAGCCGTTCCGGCAATTTCCTCACGGTGCGGCACGTGATAGAAGGGACGCTTCAGCTCCGGATGATCCTCGATGTAGTCGCGGATCTCCTTCATGCTTCTGCCCGTGGACTTGAGACACTGCTCGAATTCCGCTTTGGCTTTCACCTTGGCTTCGCCCAGGGCCATTTGCACCCGACTGTGCGCGTTGACCTCTCCCTCACCGGATGTCTCGATGGGAAGGAAGATCATGTCTTTGAATTTGTTGATCACAGCCGATTGCACTCCATCCGACTGCGAAGATGGCATGCAGCCGAACGGTTTCAGGGCCAGTACCATGTGGCAAAGTTTGTGGACGGTGTAATAGACGTTCTTGCCCACTTCAAGGTGCCCTTCGCCGCCGCGCGCAAACTGATTGTAAAAAGGATGCGCCATCTCGGCCAGTTCGGTTTGTGGCACAAGCTGATGAGTAATGCCGCCCAGGTGCTTGATCGTGCGATGGTAGAAGTAGTTCCACATGCGCTCGCCTGCACCAATTCCCCACAGCTTCTTGTGTAAGCCGATGTAATTCGCAAACTGCTTTTTCAATTCGTACCATTCCGGATTTCGGTAGGGGCGATTGACCGGCCACTTCGCTCTCGCGTGGGCCTTGGCCTGATACATCAAGTAGGCGACCCATGTCGCGATCGGCTCAACCATTACCTGTGCGCCCTCGCCTTCCAGAAAGTCGAACATATGGAAATTGCCGTCGCCTTCGGTGATCTGCGCCCAAAACTCTCCGGTAATTTTCACCAGCGGCTTTACCCGGGTACGATCCACCTCGATCAAATTCATCTTTTCTCGTGCCGAGTGGAGCGCATTCAGGTAATCCTTGCCCCACATGTGCTCGTGCCATTTGCCGAACACATTAAACGTGTTGCGTAGAATCTTGCTGCTCTCGAACTTAGGTTTTGCCCATTCCGGCGCACGCTCCTCGATCTCAAATGACCGGCGATTCCTCAAGTCCTCGCATAGTCCATCCACCATCTCGCGGAACACACGGTCGGTATCGCCTTTATTCACCTCAAAAGGGCGGATTTGATAGATGAGGTCGTTGATCACATCGCCCAGATGCATGGCATTCAGCATTCCGAAGCCGAAATCCACGGTGAACTTCAGCCCCGGCTCTCCGGACGCGGCTTTAATCCCGTCGCTGTCCTTAAACAACAGGACGCGGAAGCCATCGAAGCCCGCGTTCTTCAGCGCAAAGCGGTACTCGGCCTCGTACATGCCGAAGCGGCAAGGGCCGCAGGAGCCAGCGGTGAAAAAAACAAAGTTGTCCAAAATCTGGCGGCGCGAGAGACCTTCTTTCTCCAGAAACTGGAGATACTGCACCAGATTGCCGACGGTAAAATACGTCGGGTTGCACTGGCCGTTGTTGCCAAATTCTTTCCCGGTCTGGAAAGCGGCAACATCCGGCACAGGCAGCTTCTCGCAGCGGTAACCGCAACCCTGGAACACGGCCCGAATCAAGTCTTCATGCTTCCAGGTGAATCCGCCGAACAAAATCGTGACACGACCACGCTCATCGGCTGTGAAAGCCCGCTCGACAGGACGATGGAAATGCGTGGGCTGGTCGAGTCCCGCAATCTTGCGCAGGCGCGCGCGCTCTGCTTCTAGCCGCTTCTTAATGTCAGAGTCATTCTCAATCTGGACGAAATTCGTCGCCATGTCTTCCTCCGGCAGTGTGCTGAACTTTGGTTGTAATTGAGGGCTGAGAGATTAGGGGCGATACAAAACCAGCGCTTTGCACAAAGTAGCGGAGAGAGGGCAAAAAAACGGGAGGAACTCCCGATCACTTCAGAACTGCCAACAAACGCCATCCGAAACTCCAGAATCTAGGCTAGGAGGTTCGAAGTTTTACACCGGCGGAACTATTACCAGGGGGTTCCGTAGGCGCCCGATTTTGCAACTAACCCCTCTGATGCGGATTATCTGGACTGAGTAGCCTCGGTTTCCACATCAAGGGCACTTTTATAGCGGAAATCGTGTTCCGATTTCAAGAACTCACAATCTGTTTACGATTTCCACAGCCGTCGATGCAAACTCCACCGATGTCACACCCGTCTGGTAGTCCATTGCCCAGCCCGGTGGTGAAGCTGCACCACATGTACGAGCAGCTCTACTTGGAACGGTGCGTCCTGGAAAGTCTGCTGAAAGAATCGAAAGTTCCTGAATGGGAAGCGAAATACACTCGTGCCGTTAACAACCCGCGCCTACGTGCTCAGAATCACACCGCTTTTGCCGGTTTCGCGCTGCGATTGCAGCACACTGCGAATTACGAAGAGACTCTGCTGGAACTCTTGGCAGCGTTGTCGACCGGGAGAAAGACAAACCAGAATTCATCAATTCGTCTCTAAATGCGCTGTCCAGCGGTTGCTGGTCAAAAGGAGGGCTGGCGCACTGCGAAAGAGGTTGGCGTCCCCACCATTAAGCTTTTTCAACACGTAACGGCAACGATAACGGAAGCAACCCGGAAAACCTAGGCCGCCGACTATGAAGACGTTTTCGCGACAGTCTGGTGGAACGCGGGGCTCAGCTAGGCTGTATGGTCTTGATCGTCGCGGTTGCCTACCACGAAAAAAAGCACGGATAAAAATGCGGCAGCGGCAAGTTTTGTGGGTGTTCAGGCCAATGCCGGGGCAGCTGGCGTTAGAGAGGATTCGGTCCTGCCCCGACTCACCTTCTCCGAAGAGAAGGGGTTATGTCGGGGCAGCTTCGCTTAATGATCGTGCAAGTGCCGGGAATGGTAGCACACGTAGGAGGATTTGCAAGTCATGGACCTGTCCGGTAGTGGAGTGGGCTGTTTTGAATTTAGGTATCAAGACTGAACTAACTCGACGGTTACCCACCCCTCAACTGGGGTGTGCCGAAAATCTGGGCAAATGCTCGCGGTTAAAGCCGTTCTTTTTCAGATATGCACAGACTTTTCGGGGTGCAATCAACGGTACTGTCACGGATCCGTCTGGTGCGATCGTTCCGAATGCCCAGGTGAAAGCTACGGAGATGGCAACCGGAATCGGACACACGACCGTCACAACCAGCGACGGTCAGTTTGCGTTCCAAGACATTCCGCTGGGGATGTACACAGTAACCGTCGCAGCTCCCGGCTTTTCGACCTCTACCATCACCAAGGTCGAGGTAATTGCCGGAACCATCCGCACGATCCCGATCAAACTCTCCGTTGGCCAGCAAACCACCGCCGTGGAAGTCTCGGCCGCTGCTCTCGCCGTCGACACGACGACCCAAACACAGACCATGACGATTCCCTCCGAAATTGTCCAGAACGTTCCGCTAAACGGACGCGACTTCACCCAATTAATCTCCATCGAACCGGGTTTCGGAGGCTATAACGTAGGGGGGTTCGGTTCGCTCAATGGAACTCGGCCCAATCAAATGAACTGGCAAATTGACGGCGTGGACAACAACGACTTTTGGCACAACATCCCGGCGGTCAACCAGGGTGGGGTTTCGGGCATTGCCGGCATCATCTTGCCGATTGACTCCATCGACGAATTCTCTGCGCAGACGCAGTCGGGCCCTGAATCAGGACGCAACGCCGGTGGCACTATAAACCTGGTGACCAAGGCGGGCAGCAACGCAGTGCACGGCTCAGCCTACTATTTCAACCGGAATGAATTTTACGCCGCTTCCTCACCTTTCTTCATTCCGACAGCACAGAACCCGCATGCCCCCAGGCTGCGCAACCAGAACTGGGGCGGCAGCGTTGGCGGGCCCATTGTCAAGGACAAGGCGTTTTATTTCGTGGCTTTTGAAAAGCAGAACTACATCATTGGCCTCTCCGGTTTGGCTACGGAGCCATCCGACGCTTGGATTAATAAGGCCCTGGGTGTGGTCAGTGGTCACGGGTTTACGGAGAGTTCGCTGTCATCAACTCTGATTGGCCCGAGCGGCTTCTGGCCCAGAAACCTCATCGGCCCACTTCCTGCAACCCTTGACAACTTCTTCAGTCCGATCGCGTCCACTGGCTACAGCTATAACGGTGTGGGCAGACTCGATTACAACTTTTCCGACAAACATCATCTGTCTGGGCGTTGGTTCGGGGGACAAGGCAATCAGATCGCGCCTCTGGGCGGTAGCCCCGCGCTGGGAACCGCGAGTTCGAATCTACACGACTATTTCGAAGTCGCTCCCATCCACGTGTACAACTACTCGGTCGTGCTTAACTCCGTTTTCACACCCCGCGTGACCAACCAAGTGCTGGTGGGCGTCAACTACTTCAACCAGGTCTTCCATGACTTCAACAACAGCTTCGACACCAAGGCTATGGGTTTATTCCTCAGCCCGGACGCCACTATTAAGGGAAAACCCATTCTAGGGGCTCCAAACATCGTGATCAGCCCTCCTTCTGGATCGGGCGGCGCGGGCTTTGAGCAGATCGGCCTTACGCCCCCGGAGGGCCGCAACGACATCACAGGCCATCTGACCGACATCATTTCCTACATTGCGGGAGCGCACCAATTGCGTTTCGGAGGTGAGTTCCGCCAAGCGCGTGTGAATGAGTTCTATCACCGCCGTGGGACCGGCAAGTTCGTCTTCGACGGGTCGCAGGGACCTTGGGCCAGTGACACAACCGTAGATCCCACCACGAAGGCTCTGGCTGACTTTCTCGCTGGAGACGTGTCATCTTCCACGATTGCGGTGGGAAATCCGGAACGGTTTGTCAGAGTGAACGCCTTTAACCTGTATTTTCAGGATGCGTGGCAAGTCACCCGCAATCTCAACGTGAATTTTGGTATGCGTTACGAATACTTTGGGCCGCTTCACAGCCCGGATAAGGATCTCGCGGTGTTTGTCCCGGGCAAGGGACTGCTCATCCAGGGAAATGGGATCGATGCCATTTTCCCGCCGGACAGGAATAACTTTGCGCCCAGATTCGGCTTTGCCTATCAGCCGAAAGGGAGCGGCGATTTGGTCGTCCGCGGGGGAATTGGCGTCTTCTACGACCAAATCAATATGAACCCGTTCCTGGATTTTCGGCCGCCCATCGCAGGGGCGCAAGGTTTGCAGGGCAATCCCATCGGCCCACGCGCCGTCTCTACCTACAGCGCTAATGTCCTCAGCCAGACTTCCTACAACTGGCAGACCGTCCAGACACTCAGCCCGACCGGCGCCATCTTTCCTGGAGTCGTGACCTGTGCTGATCCGCTTTGCACAAGCACTCCGGGATTCAATGTCTTTTCTGTCAACCAAAACTTCCGCACGCCTTACTTCTATAATTACAACCTGCAAGTCGAAAAGGGCCTGGGGAACGCCGCCGTATTCCAGGTAGGGTATGTGGGCAGTGAGGGACGGAAGCTCAACATAGTGTCAAATATTAACCAGAATAATGATTTTCCGAACTTCGGCTCCATACTTCAGCTCAACAGCGTCGGCACTTCCAATTACAACGCGCTCCAGAGCACTTTCAGGATCAGGTCGTGGCGCGGTTTGACGTCGCAGTTTGCCTACACATGGGCTCATTCCCTGGATGAGATCAGTGAGTACCGGGCCGTAATCGCGGATAACGCCTTCAACCCCAAGTTAGACTATGGGAATAGTGATTACGACACGCGGCACCTCTTTACCGTGAGTCTCAACTATGCGGTGCCCAGAGCTTCGTGGGCCAATGGATGGTCGAAATGGCTTGTCAACGACTGGCAGGTTAGTAGTGTGATGAATTGGCACACCGGACAGCCGTCGGACGAAACACGTTTGGGTCTGGACCTGATTGGCGACCCGTACGCCGGAATCACACATACGTCTCAGCCGCGAATGGAGGGACGCAGTGGTGGAATCCTGCTGCATTCGCTGTACCGGCACCGGGCACTATCGGCAATCTCTCGCGCAACAAGTTTTATGCCCCTGGTTATGGAGACATAGACTTGTCCGTATTCAAGAGCTTTCCCATTACCGAGCGAGTCAGAATCCGCATGCAGGCCGATATGTTTAACCTCTATAACCGGATCAATCTGGCCTCCGGGCCCGGGTCTGTGGGTAGTAGTTGCGGAGCAGTAAACGGCGTCTGCACCACAAGCGCGGGATTCGGTAAAGTGAGTGACACGATTGGCGACTTCAACGGCGCTCCCGGCCTCGGTCCCGGGGAGCAATTCAACATGCAATTGGCAGTGAAGATCATCTTCTAGCGATCGCCCCTTTTTTCGCCGGATGTGCGGCAGGCCGCGCATCCGGTTTTTTGGTGTTTATCAATTATTCCCTTTCGGTACAGGGGAAAAGGAAACATCTGTGCAACCATCAAAAAAAATCTCAAGTCAGCATCGCGAAAAAGTAGAGTTGGCTATCCGAAATGAAAGTTTTTCAAAAAGGAAGAATTTGCCTATTTATTTTTTTAAAAGAAGTTTAAGGCAAATCGCATGCCAAAACCGACACGAAGCTAAGTAACGGCAATTGAAGGAACGATCATCGAAATTCCATTTGGCTCCAGTGTGAAATACGAACTGGACAAGTCAAGTGGGCTTATCAAGCTGGATCGCGCCCTCTACTCCGCTGTTTACTATCCGGCGAATTACGGATTCATTCCCCAAACCCTTGCTGAAGATGACGATCCGCTGGATGTACTGGTGCTATGCCAGCAAGCTGTAGTGCCGCTGACCATCATTCATGCCCGTGCGATTGGTCTGATGACGATGATTGATCAAGGGAAGAAGGATCACAAAATTATCGCTGTTGCAACCGCCGATCCAGAGTTCAACAGCTACCGCGAAGCGGACGAAATGCCTCCCCACAGACTTCTCATGCTGCGACGCTTTTTTCTCGACTACAAGCAGCTGGAAGGCAAGGAGGTTGAGGTAGACGAGATCCAGGCCACACGCGAAGCCTACCCGATCATAAAGGCGGCTTTGGAACGTTACCGGAAGCAACCGCCGAACTCCCGCACGTCGCTATGATGCGAACACATCCGCTCTGAAGCACCACGGATGGGTCGGAATTGAACTGCGACGCTGAAAGCAGCTCCGGGAGACGGTTTGCTCAACTCTAGTAATCTTGCCGCTGCAGTGAATCGTCCTTCGGTGTTCCCGCTCGGAAGCTGCAGGAGGGACCTGTTCCCCAACTTTTGGACTAAAATCGAGGAGGGCAGGATCACGGTGGGCAGGGTCGAGTTGTTCATTCAGGAACGCGGAGCGAAAACTCGCCGTGTCGTGCATGATTATCCCACAGACCAAATCCCTAAAGTTGCCGAAAAAGTGTCGTTTCGGGGTAGGAATTTCCGCGTAATGGAGATAAGGGATGATCTGCTAGTGCGGCACGGCAAGAAAGCACTTCGCGGCGTTTTGCTAATCCTTGATGCTCTCAGCTGGTAGCTTACCGCAA
>QIAS01000465.1:0-200 GCA_003225615.1 Acidobacteriota bacterium
AATATAGCGCGAGAGACAGGACATTGTGGATTCGAGATCACAGATGGCAGTCAGGAAATAAACGACAATAGTTCGGGCTAGTCACCGAAGCAGACCCCAACGGCGCGGGCGGCAGAGACCAGTTCTCCGGCGGGATCAACGGCTTTCATTTTTCCGATGGCGTCGGCGATGTCTACGGCGCGGATGGATTCCTGCTGCAG
>QIAS01000465.1:305-2507 GCA_003225615.1 Acidobacteriota bacterium
GAATGCTGACGCGTACTTCCTTATGGGAAAACAAACCGATGGCGTCGCCGACGAGGTTGGCTACGGAGGTAGCACGTGACATGCGCTTAAGCTCCGGCGGAAGCTTGATGCCCTCGGCGACCACGACGATGGTGAAGCGCTTGCCGTAGCTCTCGCGCTGGGCGATATAGTCGCAGACCTTCTGGATGCTGAAGGAAATTTCCGGGATCAGGATAACGTGCGCTCCCCCGGCAATGCCCGCCTCGAGCGCAATCCAGCCGGCGTCGCGCCCCATCAATTCGATTACCATTACGCGGTGATGGGATTCGGCCGTGGTGTGCAGCTTGTCGATGGCGTCGGTGGCGGTGTTCACGGCGGTGTCAAAGCCGAATGTAACTTCAGTCGCCGACAGATCGTTGTCAATGGTTTTGGGCACGCCGACGATTTTCATGCCCTTATGGAAGAGTTCCAGCGCAATCTTCTGCGAGCCGTCGCCGCCGATGGTGATGACAGCGTCAATGCCCAGCTTGCGGGAGTTGGCAATTACCTCGTCGGAAATATCGCGAGTGACTTCCTGACCATTCTCCATGGTTCTGTACTGGAAAGGATTGCCGCGGTTGGTGGTACCGAGGATGGTGCCGCCACGGGGGAGGATGCCGCTGACATCCTTAAGCGTGAGCTCACATGATTTCTCCGGCCAGATCAGGCCATCGAAACCATCAGGAATGCCGATCACCTTCCACTTGTATTTGAGGATGGCGCACTTGACGGCGGCGCGAATGACTGCGTTGAGGCCGGGGGCGTCTCCGCCTCCGGTGCAGATGCCTATGCAGTGGATTTCAGACATGAGGAGTCAAGGCGCCGGAAGTGAGCTCCGGCTCCCAAGTGTGATCATAGCGCGTTGCCGAGCGGGAATGGCAAGGTCACGAAGTGCCATAGGACATGGAGGGTACATCCTGGCGGGCTTGTTTCGATCCTGATTGCCGAGGGCGACGCTTACAATCGCCATTCCGAAACGCGCAACCCGGCAAATATTTGAGGCGTGAGCGAGGGTTTTGAATCGTTGGCGCGGCTCCGGGTTAACATCGAGCTCCTGCTCTGAGTGAGATTTTTTCAAAAGCCGCTCGCAATCAGGTACTTACCTCGTGAGTTATCAATGAACAACGAATGAGTTCGGTTGTATTGACCTGCGCAAGGTTCCACTCCAAAGTGACGCGCATGCAGGGCATCACGCAGCCGCGACAGCCACAAAAAACAGCGCACTCCTCAGGGGCTGCCGCGTTCCGTATCAGGCGCTCGGGCTCCGCGGTTAGGGATGCTCGAGCGCCCGGCTGGATGAAGTCCGTTAGAGCCGTCCCTCCCTCGGGAGGACGGGTTTTGATCAAAATCAATTTTGGAGGCGATCTATGAACCGCAGATTTTCGTTGTTTGTAGCGTTATGCGCGATTTGCGTAGCCGGAGTAGCGATTCGGGCGAATGCCGCATCGGCTCAGCCTGGTGCGCCAGGCCGCAAGTTCGATCACGCCGAACTGTTCGCGGGAACATCCAGCGGACAGAAAAAGGCTGGTGGCTCAACGAAGGGGACATTGGTTTTCAATTCCGAGAAGAAAAGTGTCGACTTTCTACGCGAAAAAGGTGGCGAGCCTATGGTCAGCATCCCTTACACGCAAATCAAAAGTGTTCTTTATGAGCAGACCTCTAAACCTCGGTATACGGAAGCAGTCCTGATTTCGCCGATGTTTCTGCTCGCGCACTCGAAAAAGCACTATCTGACTATTCAGTACACGGATGGGAGCGGCACCGGACAGTATGCGATTGTGCATTTGGACAAGAAGAATGCCCAAGAGGCAGTCGCAGCCGTGCAGGCGGAGACGGGAAAGGAAGTTGAACGAGCGGAAGAGAAGTAGTCGATGATACTTTTGAGGAAAAAAGGAGATTGAAATGAAGAAATCAAGAGTAGCTCTGAGCGCCGGGTCGTGTGCAGTTTTTCTTTTCCTTTCTTTGGCTGGACCGACCCTGGCCGTGGCCGAAGGAGACCTGCGGAGAGTCAATCACATCATCATCGTCATGCAGGAAAACCACTCATTCGATAATTACTTTGGGGCCCTCGCGTACGCTCCGGGCAGCCCTTATCACAACGCGAGCGGCGCCTGCCTGCCGAGCGATCATCGATGCGTGGACGGCCTGTCGTGCGTCGCAGATGCGAGCGGCAACCTGACTTGC
>QIAS01000465.1:2516-2981 GCA_003225615.1 Acidobacteriota bacterium
TCAGTCCACGCGATGCGTCATCCCGGACCTCGATCACTCCTGGTTTGGGACCCATAAAGAGGTGAACTTTCTAAACCCCAACAAGACGCTCACCAGCTCTCTGGGAGATGGTTTCGTCAGACTCAATGACCTGACCGATCAACTCGACGGCGGAACGGAGAACACGACTGAGGATCAAACGATCGGGTTTTACAACCAGAGGGACATTCCTTTCTACTACGATCTGGCGCAAAAATTCGCCATCGACGATCGCTATTTCGCCTCGATGCTCGGACCTACGTTTCCGAACCGCTCCTATCTTTTAGCGGCAACTTCGTTTGGGCATGTGACCACGGCTGACGAGTTTCCCCCGCCGGGAGGATACAAACCGATCACCGGAACCATCTTCGGCTTGCTCAACCAAAACGGAGTTTCCTGGGCGGACTATTTTCAGGATGCACCGCAAGGAGCCAGCTTTCTTCCGTT
>QIAS01000465.1:3236-5596 GCA_003225615.1 Acidobacteriota bacterium
TCTACGATCACGCTAAATCGCCGAAGGCAAAGCAGGGCGGAGCTTTGACACCGGATGAAATTGCTCCCGGACAATGCGCCGATCTATCCAATTCTCCTGCCAGTGAGCTGCCGGGGGGAGGGGCGGAGTGCTCCTCGAACTTCTTAAGCGCTATCGACACCAGCGTCGCTAATGCGGAACTGCTCTGCCCGGCGCTGGCTTTTGATCCAACCGGTCCATATCCGTCGCAATGCGCGAATTTCAACCAACTGGGTCCCCGCCTTCCGTTTATTGCTGTTTCTCCTTTCTCGAAGCCGGGTTATGTTTCGCACAGCATTGGGGACCACGCGTCGTTGTTGGCGCTGATCGAGCACCGCTTCTTGACGATTAACGACGTACGCCTGCACCTCACAAAGCGTGATCAATTTGCCGATCCGCTGGAGGATATGTTCGATTTCAATCATGCGCCGTCGCTGAACACGCCAGTAGGTGAGGCAGCGCCGCCGACGGTTGATTGCACACCGTAGACCAGTGACCGGTTCGCCCTTGCCGGCGAGAACCAGCGGGTTCGGTGGAACTAGTACCTGGTATGGAATGAGAGCCAGGGCGATGCGTCCGAACTCGATCCGGCCTGCTCGTCCTGGCTTGCCAATTGATATTTTCCCTGTATGCGTCGGGTGCCGCCGACGACGACTCCTGGCACAACCTGAGCCGTGTGACACGGGAACGTTATTACACAGTTGTGGATCGGAAGTTGAACTGTTTTACCGGGCATATACTCGCGGTGACTGATCGTGCGATCACTCTCAAATATCCCGATGCCAGCACCATTACTCTCGTGCGGAACAACGTGCTTCGTGTGAGCGTTTCCCAGGCCGCGCGCTTTGCTTCCCATTTGAGAGCTGATGTGGACAGAGTAGACAATGTCATTTACAACGACAAAAGTTCGTGGGTCGACATCAAACGCATCGCCCCGCACGAGAACGTGAGAGATGTGGGAGAAACGGCGCGGGTGGTGAAGAAGGATGGCCAGCAGTATCAAGGTCAGCTCGTCCGAGTATCCGAAACAGAACTAGAACTGGAGCGGCCGGCAGGAAGACTCACAATCGCCAAGGCAGATATTGCTCAAGTCTACTATCTGCGATACAAACCATTGACTGACAGCGAGAAATACAGCGCCCAGGAAGATTTTTGGCCCGACCCACGGCTCTGGCCATACTACCTGCACCTCTCGGTCAAGATTCCCGTACGCCTCTACGATTCATCGCTACCCGAGGAGGATACCCCGCTCAGGTGCGAGTACGATCCAAAAGAGAAGGCATCACCGCGCCTCGACTGCTTCTCTGGGAACGTACAATCCATCGATCTGCCTAAGGTGACGATTTTGCGGTCGGCGAATCGGACGCAAACGCTGCAATGGACCGAGGGAACTTCCATCCGGGAAGGCGCGCATCCGACGAGTATCGACCAACTCGAGATCGGTGATTACATTATCGCGTGCGGTTCCGTGGAGAACGGTATTCTTGTCACGAAGCGTGTCACCGTCAACAAGTAGGAAGGTGGCTGCGCTTCACTGCACGGTGATCGTGACCGTGTTGCTGGTGATGCCGCTAAGAGTGGCGTTAACGTTTACCGTCGCACCGGAGGTCGCGGATGAACTGATGGTTCCGCTGCCACTGCCCTGAGTCATGGTCAGTATCGTAGTATCCGATACGATCCAGCTGACCTGGTTCGTGATGTCCTGTTGCGTACTGCTGCCGGAATAGGTCCCCTTCGCGGTGAAGGTCACGGTAGAACCGGCGGGAACGGTAGTGGCTAAAGCGGTGAGGGTGATCGAGATTAAAGTGCCCGGCGTGACGGTGATTGTGGCGGTAGCAGTGAAGGCGCCGGAGGTTGCCGTAATGGTTGTGGTGCAGGTAGTGGCCACGGTGGTGGCGGCTGTGACCACGCCGGTGGTGCTGACTTGAGCGCAAGCAGGATCAGAGGAAGTCCAACTGACAGTGCCGGTCAAATTCTTGGTGCTTCCGTCATCAAAATTGCCGGTTGCGATGATGGACTGAGTCTGGCCCTGGCTGATAGTCGCCGTCGTGGGGTTGACGGTCAAGGAGGTGAGCTTGGCGTTGACGAAGAAGCCTCGGCAGCCGGCGGCAAGCGTGAGACTCAGCAGGACCGCAATGGACAAAAATAGTGAAAGCTTGCTCTTCGGCGTTGTCATATCTGGGCAGGTTCTATAAATCCCAATGGCCATCGGCTAGCTCTTCCCCACAGTGAGAATGCATTCGGTTCGCTGACTTGCAGGCTATTTGACCTGCGTCATGCCGGACTGCGGTGGATTTCCTGTTAAGAAGTATTTTCGAGATTGTAACAAAGAATATGGAGGG
>QIAS01000466.1 GCA_003225615.1 Acidobacteriota bacterium
AAATCCCGGATGCGCACGCCCTTCTTCTGCAGCTTGCCCAGAAACTGATCCACCTTGTGGGCTGCGAAAATCCGCGTGAACGCCGCCTTCAGTTCCCCGAATTCTTTTTCTTTCGCGACCTTGATAGCAGCCTGCTGGAAGCCCACGGCAATGCACCCTGCACAACTGAAGAAAGCATGGAGCCGATGACCAGGATTGAACTGGTGACCTCTCCCTTACCAAGGGAGTGCTCTACCAACTGAGCTACATCGGCCCAAATCTGCTCAAACTCTGGAGCGGGAGACGGGAATCGAACCCGCGACCAACAGCTTGGAAGGCTGTGACTCTACCACTGAGTTACTCCCGCCCTTCACCTGTTAACATCGAGATCCTTAGCTTCCGCTCAGGATTTCGGCTGCGGGCTCCCGCTTCGCTCACGCCCGCAAAACGCCTCAAGTTACTCCCGCCCAAATCAGCCGTCAGCTCTCAAAACCGCTCACTCGCCGTCCGGGTGCATTACATCCTTCCGACGCACCCACGACCTCACTGCAAACATCGCCAGGATGGCCAGCGTGACCAGCCGAATTCTATGGTCCGACAGTGTGGTCCACGTCAGCACGCCCAACACTGCATACACGGCCAACGCTATGGCCAAACGATTCATGTAAAGCAATGGTGCACAGGGGAGGATTCGAACCTCCGTAGCTCGCAAGGAGCGGCAGATTTACAGTCTGCTGCCATTAACCACTCGGCCACCTGTGCAGATACGCCGATCCTTCGGCTCTTAAACTATGGTCTCCGGCAAGTTTCACCGGCTTTGAATACGCGGAAGACGTACTCTAACGGGCGACGCGCTTCATAATGAAGACCGCGATGGACATGAACATACTTCCGCACGAAAGCCACTACACGTCGGAAAAATTCCTTGATGGAGTGCGTTGGAAATTCTGTTGTGCCGCCGCCCGCGCGCGCCCTCGCACAAACCTTCCGGAAACGTTTCCTGGAGCTGGCGAAGGGATTCGAACCCCCGACCCTCTGATTACAAATCAGATGCTCTACCAGCTGAGCTACGCCAGCAGTGTGGGACAATTACGCCCTCGCCGGGCACAAGTATCCCCTTGATCCCTTCCTGATGTCCGGGACAATTTTCTAAGTTACCATAACGGCATTTGACGTGCAACCAAACCACCCGCTGGGCAGTGCCCTAAGTTGCTGTGGCGGTCCTCTCCGCGAAGTCTGCGGGTTTCTCCGCGATCTCTGCTGCTTAAGACCTTGACCGACTCCCGCCCCGTGCTCTCAGCCTTCATTAGAGAACAACTTTTTCCTTCAAGTCCTGTGTGGCCTGGGCCACATTCTCCGGCCGGCCCAGGTCACGCCAATAATATTTATCCGACCGGAAGGCAATGATCTTTTCTCCCAGCGCAGCAAGACGCAGATAGGTGGAGACGATGGGGAAAACACCTTCTTCATTCATCATCCCAAAAAGACGAGGAGAAACGACGTGGATCCCGGAGAAAGCCAGCGCCTGCGTCTTCTGTGAAGATCGGACCAGTTCGGCCTTCTCATCGAGCTGTCGCCCGCAAAGCTGAAGCTGCTCATCGAAGAGCAGGTAGCGCGTGGTTTTCCGATCCTTGACCGCCACGGTCGCTAGAGCCTGATTTTCAGAATGAAATTCGACCATGCGCCGGAGATCGATCGTGCTGATCACATCGACATTGAGAAAAAAATAAGAGGCTTTCTTCAACCCGCCGCCGGTGTCGAGCAACACCTCCTCGCGAGACACCTCAATCCGCATGCCGAAGTTATCATTCGCCTTCAGATACTCGACAATCATGTCCGCAAAGTGATGTACGTTGACGATCACCTCGCGAACACCAAAGGTTCGCAAGCGAGAGAGAGTTATTTCCAAGAGCGTGCGGCCGGCAACCTCCACTAGCGCCTTCGGCCGATCATCCGTGAGCGGCCGCAAGCGCGTACCCAACCCAGCGGCAAAAACCATCGCCTTCATTGGCCCAACTTCTCCAACTCGCGATGCCGCACCACCACCTTCACCCCGTTTCTGCTGCGCAAATGTTTCGCCAACTCCTCCGCCAGATATACTGATCGGTGCTGCCCGCCAGTGCACCCGAACGAGACCATCAGGTTCTTGAAGCCGCGGCTCTGATAGCTGCCCACGCTGGCGTCCACCAGCGACTTCACATTTGCGAGAAACTGTTGCGCGCTCTCCTGCTGATTCAGAAAGTCAATCACTGGCGCGTCTTTGCCCGTCAATGGTTTGAAGCGCTCTTCCCGTCCCGGATTTGGAATGCCGCGGCCATCGAACACGAATCCGCCGCCATGGCCACTCTCGTCTTTGGGCAGGCCGCGGTGAAATGTAAAACTGAAAATCCGGACGGTCAAGCCTCCAGCCTCCGTAGCCGCATCCTGCGGCTTCTGAGAATCCAGAGCTTCTGCTTCCGCACCCAGGCTCTGCAGTTTCTCCGACCCCAACATGCTCTGGAACGCCTCCATCAGCGCCGGCAGCACGATGGGCAGCTTGACGTTGTGCAGCAACCAGCGCACATTTTTCAGCGCGTAAGGCACGCTTTGAAGAAAATGAGCTTTGCGCTCATAGAAGCCGCGAAAACCGTAAGCCCCCATCGCCTGCATGATGCGGACGTAAACGTACGCATAGTAGTGCTGCATGAACTCTTCGCGTGTGAGCTTGATAAACGAGGCAAGGCTGTCAATATAGTGATTGAGTAACTGCTGGCGCAGCTCGGGCGGCAGATCGGCTTTGGCGTCATACAAAAGAGAGGCAATATCGTATTGCAGCGCCCCCTTCCGGCCACCTTGATAATCCAGGAAAAATGGAGAGCCGCCGGGCAGCATTACATTGCGTGACTGGAAATCGCGATAGAGAAAGTAATCGCGTCCCGCGCTCAACAGTAATTTCGTCAAACGCGCAAAATCATCTTCCAGCGCTTGTTCGTTGAATGAAATGCCGGCAAGCCTGAGAAAATAATACTTGAAATAATTCAGGTCCCAGGAGATGGATTGGCGATCGAAACTGCCGCGCGGGTAACACAGTTTGTAATTCAAATCCCGGCCGGCTTCGATCTGAAAACGCGGCAACACAGCTACAACTTTGCGATACGCTTCTATCACTTCCGGAGCAATCTCATCCCCGGCGCGACGGTTCGAGAGAAACTCAAAAAGACTCGCGTCGCCGAGGTCTTCTTCCAGATAAGCCCCGTGCTGTAAATCTTCGGCGTAGATCTCCGGCACCGGCAAACCATGCCGCCGAAAATGCCGGGAAAATTCCAGAAAAGCCAGGTTCTCTTCCCGCACGCCATAAAGAATGCCCACCGCGCTGTGCTTTTCGTTGGCCAGCCGCACAATTTGACGCCCCGAACCGCCAAGTTCGCCCTGCAGGGGCTCGACGCGCACCACCGCTGAGCCGAAATGCTTCTCAAAAAGAGTCTTCAGAACTTCCATGTAAGTGATTTCCAGCGACACTGTACCCGTGGCCATCGGACAGGACTAAAGATAACATTGAAGGTGCGCTGCTAAGAACCGTATCCCAAAACGAACGTGCCATTCCCTAGGGTGTTTGCCCATCTCAAATTCCTAACCCAACGTCCCCAAGTGCTATCATGGCGGTTCTCTAACCGTTCCGCATGCGCATCAAACGCAGCTTCCCTATCTTTCTGGGGGTCGTGGTCGTTGCCGCGGCCGTTACCCTGATCGTTCAGCTACGCAAACAAGCTCCGCCTGAGCCCGCCCGCCTGCTGCCTGGGGCCGATGCCTTCCTTTATGTGAATCTCAAAAGGGTGCGAACGGTAAATGCGGTGAACCAGCTACCGCCTGTTTCCCACGATCCCGAATACGAGCGATTCATCCAGGAAACAGGCTTCCAATTCGAACGCGATTTGGACGAAGCCGCTTTCGCTGTCCACGCCTCCGGCTCGCCTCAAGCAAGTGCGCAGACCCGTTTCTCAGAGGTGTTGATCGGCAAAATTCAGGCCGACCGCCTGGCGGCCTACCTGCGCAAACTCACAAAGTCGGTAGATGTTTACGGAACAAAAGAAATTTACAACATCCCCCTGGAGGGCCGAACGGTTCGGGTCTCCATTCTGGGCGTAGACAAGGTCGCCATCTCTAACCACGATGATCCCTCGGTGATCCGCGGAATGATTGACCGATCCCGCAAGCTGGCTTCGCCATTTCGCGGGCCCGCTTTCCTGCGCCAGTATTACAAGCACGTGCCTATCGCGAGCCTGGCCTGGGTGATTGCGAGGGTCGATCCCGGCGAAGGCCTGTCTTCTCCGCTGGGCACGTGGGCGATGATTTTTTCCAAGCCGGCGACAGTGGTCATTTCCGCGCGCTACCTTCTCGCTCTGCACCTGAAAGCGGAAGCTTTTACCGCCAGCCCCGACGACGCGCTACAGATCACCGAAAAGCTCACCACCTTTCTGAACCTCTTTCATGCCGCCGAGACTTCAGTGACCGTCCAAGGCACAGATGCTGATGTGAAAACATTCTTCGAAAGTCTTAAGGTGGAACAACAAAAAGATCGCGCCGTGCTTTCCGCTACCGTCCCTCCTGGATTTCTCCGCAAAGTGCTGACCGAAGCCCCATCCCTCACCAGACCCGGAACCCCCGAGGAGGCCCCGAAAACCGAGCCCCCTCCAGCCTCGACGCCACCCCCGCCCCGTAACAAGCGCCACAAAGCCGCTCAACAGAA
>QIAS01000036.1 GCA_003225615.1 Acidobacteriota bacterium
CCAAGAGAACTCGCTGCAGCATTCGCAGATCGTTCAAAAGGCGGCCACTGGCTTTGACGTGGTGTTCCAGCTTTTCCAGTTTGTAAGCAACCAGCCGCAGGGCTTCAACGCGGCGCGAGAGCTTATCGTTGTCTCCAGACTGGAGATCGAGTTCGACATCGCGCCTTGTGTCATTGACGGTCTCAACCAGCAACTTGAGGAATTCGTGGGCACTCTCGATGCTTTCGAAGGGGGTGTGGGCACTCTCGATGCTTTCGAAGGGGGTCTCGAATGCGTTCAAGGTCGCTATTTCCTTTCACCGGCGACGGTTGTTATGCCCGTCTGCGCAACAGCGCATAAATGCCGATCAATCGAAACCGTCAATGTAACTGAACAGGAGGATTTTTTCCAGTGTATAGCTGCAGGATGCCCTGCTGATGGGATCGCTCATACGAGGGGTTTCTGGTCTTTCTTTTCATCGTTTCCGAACGTCAGGCAACTTGACTATAATTCGTCGCCCTGCCGGTAATTCTTTGGAGTTTCATATGGAAAATCTTGTCCGCAAGCTGGCCTCGCTCTGTTTACTCCTGCCCTTGTGCGGACCTACATGGGCAGCGCAGACCATTAGCAAGCCTAAGGTGCGGGCCATTACTGCATTTATTCGAGTCGATGCAGCTCATTACGATGCGCAGGTGCGCGAAGCTCTTAACCTACTGCGAGAGGCCAGGAGCGCGTATCAACAGCGCGGTTACGAAGTGGAAACGATACGCATAACCACGCAACCGTTTCCCGAGATCATTCACGGTCTGAGTGAAGAGCAAGCGATGGATTTCTTTCACGGGTTGGATGCTCTTGCCAAGCGGGAATCGTTTTTGGCAAATGTCGGGCCGGCCATGTTGGCCGACGGCGATGCGGTTGGCTCGGTTGACCTGCTGGCTCGTGTGCTCACTCAGACGGAGAACCTCAACGCGAGCATCGTTGTGGCCCAGGAGGACGGAATCCACTGGAACGCCGTCCGCCAGAGCGCAAAAATTATGAAGTATGTCGCCGAGCATACTCCGCACAGCCGGGGTACTTTTCGCTTTGCAGCTACGGCGCTGCTGGCGCCGTTTGGGCCATTTTTTCCCAGTTCTTATCACACCGGCGCCGGTCATGCATTTTCGATTGGCCTTGAGGCCGCCAGCGTGGTTCAGGCAGTCCTCGAGAACAACAAGGGAAACGTCGAAAACGCCGCTCAGTCCCTAGCCGCAGAACTGAGCCGCTTCGATACGGAGTGCGAGCAAATCGCCAAGAAGATCGAAAAACGCTCTGCCTGGGCGTATGCAGGCCTCGATCCGACTCCCGCACCTCTTGGGAAGGTGTCTATGGGGAACGCAATTGAAAAATTCATTGGAGCAAAATTTGGTTCGAGCGGGACCATGACGGCCGCGGCGATCATTACCCGGGCCGTGAAGTCCGTACCGGTCAAACAGGTGGGTTATGCGGGGCTGATGCTTCCTGTAATGGAGGACAGCGTTCTTGCTCAACGGTGGAGTGAATCGACCTACAGCATCGATTCTCTTCTGGCCTATTCGGCGGTGTGCGGTACCGGGTTGGACACAGTCCCATTGCCCGGCGATGTAACTGAACAGCAGTTGGCGCAAATTATTGGCGACATGGCATCGCTTGCTTACAAGTGGAAGAAACCGCTTTCTGCGCGCCTGCAGCCTGTGACCGGGAAAAGAGCCGGAGAGAAGACGGATTTTGGGGATCCGATGCTTACCGATACGGTGTTGCAGAAGTTGCCGTGAAAAGTCTGAATTTTGGGAAATCTAAGGGCACTGTGAACGAATTGCCCAGGCACGCGCGGGTAGTGTAATGGCCCCATCGGGATCGATTGGCAAAGAGCTTCTCAGACGTTCTCGAATCGCGCTGCGAGTTTGATCATCGCGACTGGCCAGGTAATTAGGAGCTGAACCCTGTCCCGTGAAAAATGGCTGCCAATAGTCGTCGAAATTTCCGAAACGATATACCACTTCCAAATCGTGTACTGTAAGCTGTTCGAGGCCCACGCTTTGAAACAGGCTGCGCAGCCCATCCGGAGTGCAGAAGGGGAAGCGGCGGGCTTGATCGAAAGCTGCGGCCTCGGGATCGACGACGGTGGCCACGTTCCAAAACTCGCGCAGGAAACGTGCACCGTGGGCGTAGTCCCAAACGTAGCCTGCGACAGTGCCGCGGGGGCGGGTGACGCGCGACATTTCGAGGAGGGCCCGCTCGGGTTGCGGAATAAAGTTTAATCCCAGGCCGCAGACCGCGACATCGATCGTGGCGTCGTCGAATGGTAGCGCCATTGCGTCGACCACCTCGAAGGCTAACTTGCGATGGGCGCGATGTTGACGGGCAAATGCAACCTGCCCAGGCGAAGCGTCGATGCCAAGAACGCTGGCGGGCGAACAACGGTCCACAATAGCCTGGCTCACAATTCCGCTTCCGCAGCACACATCCAACCATCTTTCTCCCGCCGGTATGCTCAGCCATTTCAGAAACTCATCGGCCAGCAGGCGGCTCCAGCGGCCCATCCAGAGCTCGTAGGCCGCGCCCGACGTCCACTTGTCCACACTCGGATTTACCGGCACATCGACACCACCTTTATCCGGGCACAGCAGAAAGACTATCAAACCTTGTTGGCCTGATGTAGATCACTGCGAACAGTGATCAGCATCACTGTGCTGGTTTTGGAGGTGATTTCCAATGTGATGGTCCGAGGACGGACCTCAGACCAGTCACGCTCATGGGAACAGTCAGCGCCGGGAAAATCGAGTTCGAGGTGATCCGTAGAAGCAAGGTCTACGAACAGGTCGCCCGGCAACTCCAGCAGCGAATTATCGACGAACTGAAGCCCGGTGACCTGCTGCCGCCGGAACGCGAACTTGTGCAGATGCTCGGAGTGAGCCGCAGTTCCGTGCGGGACGCCATTCGCAGCTTGGAATTGGTGGGCCTGCTCGAGCCCCGTCAAGGCATTGGCACGGTGGTTCGTGAGCCATCGGCTGATTCCTCTGCCAATCCCCTGGCCGGCATTCTCTTGCAGAAGCGGAAGCTGGTGGGCGAGCTGCTGGATGTTCGCAAGATGATCGAGCCGCCTCTGGCGGGGCGCGCCGCCCTGCACGCCTCTGAGGTCGCTATCGCCGAGATGGAACAGATTCTGACTCGGCAAAAAGAGAAGGTGAGCCGGGGGGAACTGGCGATCGAGGAAGATTCTGAATTCCACTACGCCATTGCCTTGGCATCCGCCAATAGCGTCGTGCTGAAGGTAGTGGATGTGCTGATGGATTTGTTGCGCGAAACCAGAGAGCGCTCCTTGCAAGTGGAAGGACGGCAGCAGAAAGCCCTTGCCGGTCACCAGCGAATTCTGGCGGCTCTCAAGCGGCGGGACGCCTCCGCGGCCGAGGCTGCCATGCGCCGGCACTTAGACGAAATCGAGAAGATCGTACTGAATAAAATCTAGCAGAAGATTTTGCAAAAGAATGGAGGTTGCCAAATGGGCCAGCTATTCGCGGTTGAAATCATCTACCGAGGAGTCTTTCAGAAGACTCTGGCCAAGAACATTACGCGCGGGATTGTCCTGGCGGCGCACAACGAAGGCAAGCTGGGCATCTCCTTCGGGCGTTACGGAGATAGTCCGGAGCGCAATGGTATTCCGGCGAAAAGTTTCGCCATTGTCGCCAGCGATGCGCAGACGCTCGAGGCGGGCATGGCGCAATACGAGCCGAAGCAAGTCGACGTCACCGTGGTTCTCGACGATACGCTCTGTAAGGGCGCGGAATCGTGGGCCTGGTACGGGTTGCACCCAGTGCACCAAGCTCTGAAGCCCGGCGGCACACTCATCGTGGACTCGCTGCAGGATGCTCCTACGCTACTGAAGGGAATTCATCGCCGCCAAGAACCCTACAAGTTGGGGATTGTGAAAGGCGTCACCAGCTTCTCCGGCATGTGGGTTTACAAAGACGATCACACCGACGTGCGCATTCTAGGCGCCATTGCCAAGGCACTGCCCGCAGTGGTCAGCCTCGCGTCAATCGAGAAATTCATCAACGAAAAACTGAAAAATCCGTTGAAAGCGACATCGGCCCACACGACCTTCGAGCGTTTTACCTCGATGAACGTGAAGCCCGGCGAGGGCAATGCCGAAGAGCCTTTCAGCTTCCAACTGCCCAAATGGAACAACATGCGGAAGGGAGTTTCCGTTAACGGCCAGCCGCAGGGCGGTCCCTATGCGGACCCGGTGACGAAGGAAGTTGGCGGATTCCGCCCCGTGCGCAATGACAAATTCAAGAAATATTCGACACGGACCATGCGTCCCGTCGTGAACTTCGAGACCTGCACGAAGTGCACTTTGTGCTGGCTGAATTGCCCGGATGCGTCCTTCGACGTGACCCCGGACGGGAAATACGATGCCAACCTGGAAGCCTGCTGCGGCTGCGGTATTTGCGAAGCCGTGTGCCCGGTTCCCAATTGCATCACCATGGTCGCCGAGACGGCATTCGACGGCAACGCAAGCCAGTGGGAGGCGTTCCGCAAAGATAAGGCCGCTTACAAGGAATGGCTGAAAGCGACTGTTCAGCCGGCTGGCGAGCGTTCTCACGGATTCCGTTATCGCGGCCAGTACAAGGAACAGATTCCCGCAGTGCTGGAAATCGCCGAAAAAGGCTAACGCCCGGACAAGGAGATTGATATGGCAACGATTGCATTGCCCGTAGAAGAGAAAAAAAAGTACGAGCAGGAAGCCCTGATTACCGGAGCGGAAGCCATTGCGGTGGCTTGCAAGCTGGCCAACGTGGATGTAGTCACGGCTTATCCCATACGGCCTTACGACACGGTGATGCAGTACATCAGCCAGTTGAAAGCCGACGGCGAGATGGACTGCGAATACATCGTGGCGGAGGGCGAGCATTCACAGTTTGAAATTGTGAAGCACGCGTCGGTATGCGGCGCGCGCGTGTTCTGTGGTTCCAGCGGCGTAGGCTGGATGTACGCCATGGAAGCGCTGACCGTAACGCCGGCTTTGCGTGTGCCGATGGTGGCCATGGTCGGCAACCGCGCGTTGGATGATCCCGGAGCCTTCGGTGTGGAGCACAATGACGCTCTTGCCGTGCGCGACCTTGGCTGGCTTTTGAACTGGGTTGACAGCGCGCAGGAAGCGCTGGACACCGCTTTGATCGCCTACCGGGTAGCAGAAGACCCGCGGATGTTCGTTCCCTGCGCCATCAGTTGCGATGGCGCATTCCTCACGCACTCACAGGCATTGGTTAACATTCCAACGCAGGAACAGGTGAAGCAGTTCCTGCCACCGTACAAGCGTGGCGATCTGCTGCTCCATCCCGATAACGTCATCTCAGTCGCTCCGCAAGTGAATGAAGACTGGGTGATGGAGGTCCGGCGCCAGAACTACGAAGTCACGGAGCGCGCCTGCGGCGTAATTCGTGAAGTTTACGCCGACTTCGAGCGCATCTTTGGCCGCAAGTACGGCAACCCGTTCTTCGAAGAGTACATGACGGAGGATGCGGAGGTCGTTCTGCTCGGCATGGGAACGCTATCCACGCCGACCAGAGTCGCCATTCGCAAGATGCGCGAGCAAGGCAAAAAAGTCGGCTTCGTGCGCCTCCGCTGGTTCCGGCCATTTGCCGGTGTCGAGCTGGCAAAGTGCCTGGAACGCTTTAAGGCGATTGGCGTCATTGATCGTGACTTCTCGTTTGGCTCGCCCAATCTTAGCGGCGTAGTCGCGACCGAAGTTCGATCTGCCATGTACACCGGCGCCGCCACCCGACCGCCCGTACTTGGGTTCATCTGCGGCCTGGGCGGACGCGAAGTACTGGTTCAGGACGTGGAACATATGACCGACATCACGTTCCAGGCTGCGAAAGGCAAAGCGCAACCCTTAACTCAATGGATCGGGCTGCGGGGGTAACGCGTCAAGCGTTCCTGAGAGCCGGAAAGGATAACAATCAAATGAGCACTTTTGTGGAAGAGAAACCGACCCAGAAGCTGGAATCCTTCAAGGGAGTCAAGAAGGTTCCGCATGAGGAATACTACACTTCCGGTCACCGCACGTGTCAGGGCTGCGAGTCTGCGCAAATCATGAAGCTGATGGCCAAGGCGGCGGGCCCGCGGACCATCGTTCTCGGCAGCACGGGCTGCATGTACGTGGCGAACACCTCGTACTACGCGACACCGTGGGGCGTGCCATGGATGCATACGCAGCTGGGAAGCTCGGGTTCGGCTGCATTAGGAGCGGCCGCAGCTTTCCGCGCCCAGATGCGCAAGGGCGCGATGAAGGACGAGCCTATCAACGTAATCGCTTTCTGCGGAGATGGCGGCGGCGCCGATATGGGCCTGGGAGCAATCTCGGCCACCATGACGCATCCTGACTACAACCTGCTGATCCTCATGTACGACAACGAGTCTTACGCCAACACCGATATCCAGATTTCCGGGACATCCCCATACGGCGTCAACACCTCGTTCAGTACGCCGGGAAAGGTGAAGCGGATCATGCATCACCGTTGGAAAAAGAATATGGCGCCGCTTATGCTCGTGGGTCATCCGACCTGCAAGTATGTTGGCACGATTTCCACGTCATATCCGCTGCAGGCGATGAACAGCGTCCGCAAGGCGCTGTCGATCGGTGGACCCACCTTCATTCATTGCCTTAACCCCTGCCCGAAAGGTTGGGATTTTGATCCCGTCCTCTCCTTCGAGTTGGGCGAACTGGCGGTGAACACTGGCATCTGGCCGCTGTACGAAGTGGAGAACGGCGTTCTGAAGCTCTACGGCAAAACCGAGAAAATTGCCAATGGACAATTCAAGCGCCTGCCAGTGCGAGACTACTTGCTCAAGCAGGGAAGATTCGCGCACTTTATCGATGAGGACATCGAATACTTCCAGAGCAAGATTGATGAGATGTGGAACAAGTGGCTGGTTCCGGGCATCATTCCGCTTCGCAGAGAGATCGAGGCCGACGAACCCCGGTAAGAACTGAATTGATTTTTTAGCAACTCCGCCGCTGGTTGGAGTCCGGCGGAGTTGCTATCTGATGCTGCACCTTTGCAAGAACCCTTCGTCGCGATAACATGTGGCAAGCCTTTTGCTGCATGCGTCCTATACTTATCGTAATCACTTTGCTTTCTTCCCTTGCGCTGTGTTCTAAGGCGCAGGAATCGCCCTATTTCGTCACCTACGACCACCATTTGGAAGAGCCCGGCAATTTGGAAATTGCTACCTCGAGCACCATGGGCGTTCCTCGTTCTGGGCAGCGCTTCTATTTTGCTCCCTACGCAGAGTTTGAGTACGGCGTCACAGGACGCTGGACCTCAGAGCTGTACCTGGAAGGACAATCGACGGCAGGCGACAGCGCGGTTTTCACCGGGTGGCGGTGGGAGAACCGCTTTCGGCCCTTGGCGCGCGAGCATTGGATTAATCCGGTTCTGTATCTGGAGTACGAAGGTAT
>QIAS01000467.1 GCA_003225615.1 Acidobacteriota bacterium
GAAGTAGGCGCTGCCGAATGGATAGTAGCCCATGTCCTGGACGACCGATCCGCCATAAGCATAGGCATGGGCTTTGCGCAGGTCTTCTTCGGTGGCGTTGGGAAAGCGTTTGAGCAGTAACGGCTGGATCTGGTCTTTCCAGAGCAGGTCAATGATCTGTTCATGCGTGAGCACTGAATAGCCCGCACACAATTGAGCAAGCGTCATTGCCATGACAAGCAAAACAATGGCGCGCCCAATGCGCGCCGCTTGTCTGCCCACGGCGGATTTTACTTGCATCTCAGGCATGGCTGGACCTAATTCAGATGCGGTTTGGCAGTAAAAAGGATAGTTCGCTTGGCTTTCGAATGGGCCGCTCTTCCAATAACGGAACGGGAGGTTTATTTCCCCATCACCAGCACGACAAATGAATCGGGCAAGACCGGCGGTCGCGGATGTGGCTGGTCTGCCGTGGGCGCGGGCGCTGGCCCGAATTTCGCGGTGACCAGATAAACCTGATGGGTCTTCGGATCGAGGGCCATGGTGCGGGCCTTCGGCTCGGTCTTGGCATTCTCGGCCACGCTGAACTTGTCTGGAGATTCCTCGCGCACCACCGTCAGCACACCTTCTCGAAGCAAATGCCAGCTTGGTTTCGTCGTCGTAAGCCGTGGCGTCTACTCCGCCTCCGATTGGCAGCGTGGTGATGACCTTGCCGCTGTCCGCATCCACGACCGCCATCACCTTGTTGTCGCAACCCGCAAACAAGCGCCGATTCTTGCGATCCATAGCCAAGCCGCTGGGCTCTTCACACGGGGCGAGAGGCCAGCGCGATTTCACCGCCAGCTTGGCGGGATCGAGCGCCAGCAATTGACTTTTATCTTCCAGATTTACGAAAACCCCGCCCTTCTCATCCGTGACCGCAAACTCGGGTTTTCCTTCCAACTTAATCGTCCCGACGACGGTGCCCTTCTCGGCATCAATCGCGGTGGCGTCATCGCTTTTGCCATTAAAGGTAAATACCCGCTTTGTGGCAGCATCGTAGAGAATGGCGTCGGGATTGTCGCCCACTTTGACCTTGCTCAGAGTCTTCAGCGTCTTCAAATCAAAGATGCTGACCGTGCCCTCACGACCATTGCTGGTGAATCCGCGGCCCAAGCCTGGGGCCAAGGCGATGCCATGCACTCCTGGCGTGTCGGGAATGTCGCCCACGGGCTTACCCGAATCGACATTGAGCACAATCACGTGCGTGGCGCGCGAGATGTACAGCCGGCGAGCATCAGGGTCAAGCGTGAGGTAGTCCCAGCCGCCTTCGCCGCCGAGCTTGTAGGTCTTAACCAAGTGGTAATCGGGGGCCGACTCAGCTAAAGCGGCTAGTGCCAGGAGAAAGGTAGATGAAATAGCTGCGGTGATCACAAAGACGCTAATCCGTTGTCTCATAACGCTCCTTGCTGGAAGTTGTGCACGGCTCTCAAATGACTTCAGTAAGGCAGATACTGATTCGCCCGTAACTTTACCGCATGTGGCGCCCATCCTACACTCTTCTGGATGGATTCTACGCCCGAGCACAGCCCGTTGCAGAGCGCTGTGGCGCAAGACCCGCGCCTGAAGCCGACTCCGGACTATGGCTCGCTCGGCCCGAGTTCCGATGTTCATTCCGGGAAGCCATTGCATCCGCAGCCCGGGCGCTTGCGTTCGATTGCCGCCATCACGGCCGGCATTCTTTGTGCGCTTCCCTTTATAGCAAGCAGCACCGCGCGTGCCGCCTGGGAACAGTTCTCCGAATACCTCACCCTGCAGGGAAAGCCCCAGCCCGCTTCGCCGGCCATTATGTCTCAGCACGAGATTGAGCGCCTGGACCGGCAACCGGCGCAGAAGCAGGCCGAGCTTCTTTTGGAACGCGCCATCAATCATTACGAAGGAGCGAACGACCAGATTGCGGCGCGCGTGGAACACTGGCGGCGTGCCCATCTCAAGCTCACTCCTCACCTGACGGCGCTGATAACTGCGGCTTTGAATTCCAATGATCTTCGCGTCCGCGCCGCTGCCATTGAAATCGACCTGGCGGCTATGAATCTGGCAAAGGTTCCGTCCAATGTGGATGTTTTCGCCAAGGAAGCGGAATCGCAGGATCAATCCGTGCGCAATTGGGCGCTTTGGACACTGGGACTTCTGGGCAATCGCGGTGTTGACAGCGAACGCGTGACTCAAATTCTAATCGCTCATCTCCGCGATTCGAATCCGGAGTCCCGCCACTGGGCCGTAGAAGCTCTGGGCCTGGTGGGTACGGATGAAACCATCGCGCCCCTCTTGCAAGTTTTTCACGATGATCCTTCTCCCATGGTGCGCGAGCGCGCCGCGTGCAGCCTGGCGCAGTCCGGGATGCTTAACGAGCAGCAGCGTCGCAGCGCCATTCCACAACTATTGAACTTCGCCGACGATCCCAGCCTGGACGCGCAAACTCACGAGTGGGTC
>QIAS01000525.1:0-2685 GCA_003225615.1 Acidobacteriota bacterium
TTCTTGATTTCGAACAGGCCGTCGATGCGCATGGGAACGACTGGAATGCCCAGATTATTTGCCAGCAAACCGATGCCGGCACGAAAAGGCCGCAAATTGCCATCCGTCGTGTGATGGCCTTCAGGAAAAACCAGCACGCTGTAACCTTGGTCCACGGCGTCCCCGGCATAGGCAAAGCTTTTTCGGAAGCCCGCCTCGCGCGGAAGCGGGAAAAGATTGAGCAGGGATACGCCCAATGTCCACTGCACCCGATCGTAGATGCGTGCAAGCCAACCTCGGGTCGGCGGAGGAGTGCGCAAAGCCTCGAGAGCTTCGCCGCCGGTGGCAGTGGCAAGACGGTGGCGAAGGCGAGCGGGCAACGCGGTGAGGATGAAGCCCGGATCCACATCGTCAATGTGGTTGGAAACCACCAGCACAGGACCCTGAAGGTCGCGCAGGTTCTCACGACCCTCAATGCGCGGCCATCCCAGCAACATTATTGCCGGACGCATGAGAAGGGAATACGCCAGAATCCGAATCCACGTGATCGGCCAATGCAGTACCCACTCTGGGTAGTGATAGTCAATACGCTGCATCACCCACCGTACTGGCGGAAGCGAAGCGCGTCTCGCTCAGATCAATCTGATAGCGGTCCTCGAGGGCACTCAGCAATTCCACCCGTTCCAGCGAGCCCAGATTGAGATCGGATTCAAGATTGTTCTCCTCGCTCAAATGGGTGGGTGCGCGTCCCGAGATGCTGGCGATCAACTCCGCCAAAGGGCTTGCGCCCTCGTGATGCGTCGGCCTGGATTGCAGGTGCGCCTGAGCGGCTTCGCGAATCAGATTGCCGCGGGGTTTCTGCGTTGAAGTTCGCGGAAAATCCTCTTCTGGCCAAACGTACCAGGTATGCATGCGCTGGTATTCGGCCAGTTGCTGGTTAGCGCGCCGAACCACCGGTTCAGCGTCGGAAGTTGAATCGCTCAAAATCAAGACGGCGCAGGGTTCCGCATTGCCTCCGCGTTCCAGCCCCACTACAACGCAATCTTGAACCTCCGGTTGCCGCCGCAATGCCGCTTCCAAGTCCTCTGGGTAGACGTTCATGCCCGCGGGCGTGACAATCACTTCTTTTTTGCGCCCTTTGAAATAAAGATTTCCCTCAGCGTCGAGAGCCCCTACGTCGCCCGTGCGATACCAGCCTTCCTCGCCCGTCACGGATTGCAGATCGCGCCCATTCCAATAAGCTGCGGCTATGCCCCCGCCGCGCACCAAAATCTCGCCATCTTCCGCCAATTTGATTTCCCGTCCGGGCAGAATCTTGCCGATCGAGCCTTTGCTCAGGTGGAACGGATGATTCAAGCTAATGAGCGAAGTGGTCTCTGTAAGGCCGTATCCCTGGATCACGGCGTATCCCAACCGTCCCCAGAACTCTTCGGTTTCGCCATCGAGGGTGGCGCCGCCGCAGATGAATGCCCAGAACTTCCAACCGAACTCGCGGCGTACGTGGCGGAACATCCACCAGCGGTGGAGAAAGTGCTTGCCTTCAGCCTTGCGAAAGAGGGAATGGAATTTCTCCAGTTCCCCCGCAGGTTCCAGCTCGCGCTCGAGCTTTGCTTTCAATGACTGCAGCATGCGCGGAACGGCTACCAGCACGGACAGGCGCTCCCGATGAACCGTGGCAATCACCTCGGAAGGATTGATGGCGTCCTGAAAAAACACCGTCCCGCCCATTAGCTGAGGTAGAAACATTCCCAGGAACTGGCCAAAGACGTGGCTTAACGGCAACAAATTCAAGAACCGCACGGGGTGGACGAACCGCTCGTATTTGAGGTACTTGCGAATTTCGTGTTCGAGCGGCGCGATGTTGGAGAGGACATTTCCATGGGTAATCACCACGCCTTTGGGCTCAGCGGTGGTGCCGGAGGTGAAGACGATCTCGAGAGGATCGCTGCGCTGAAGTTGGGCTGCTGTATAGGGTGCCCGGGAGTGCTGGGCCAGGGTCGCGGACAAATCTTCCAGGATTAGTATCGGCAGGTCTGAACCGGCATGTTGGCGCGAGCAAACCAGCAATTTTGCTCGGACCTGTTGGAAGACGCGCAAGACGAAGTCCGCTGTCGCAGCATGATCCATAGGCACAACAACCGCGCCCCGCAACGCGCATCCTAAGAACGCAACCACCCATTCAGCGCAGTTTTGTCCCCAGATGAGTACCTTATCGCCTTTGCCGGTCTGCCGCGCCTCCAGTTCCCGCGCGAACTGCTGCGCCGTCTCAAAAATCTTCCCATAGGACCACCGTTCCGTCCGGTACCCACGCTGATGGACGTAGGCACACTCATGGCCGAGACGCTGGAAATTTTCGAAGTATTCGAGGAAGGAATTGCGTTCCATCAGAGAAGGTAATGTGTCGTCTGCTAGCATACAGCGGTGAAAGAAGAAACTCGGAAGACATGATTTTCTAAGACTATGCGCCGACTGTGCTCCTACGCCGCAGTCCTGGTTCTTGTTCTCAGCTTGTCGGCCTGCCAGCGCCCGCCCCGCGATAACGCTGATTCGCACGTGTCCTCTGCCGGGCCGTTCCGCTCCGCTTCCCGACATGATCTGTCTCAAGATGAAGCTGCGGGCGGGCACACCCTGAGCAAGCATGTAGGCCGAACCGATGATGATCTTCGCCAGCGCCTCGAGCGCGAGCCGAACATCGCGGCAGCCTCG
>QIAS01000525.1:2753-4592 GCA_003225615.1 Acidobacteriota bacterium
CGCTCGCTGGCTTTCCCGGCCGGGCAGGCATCCGAACCTGGTGCTCGATTATGGGGGCGACCCGGCGCATCCCATTGGTCGCACGCTGCGCCGTGGTGAGACCACCCCGCAGCCTTGCTCGCATGCGGTCGTCATCCTGAGGTGGCGCGGCGATAGCGAGTACTATGTTCTGACCTCTTATCCGGAGTGTCGGTGATGAGCAGAAAAGATTCGCCCGAAACTGAAATCTCCGCCGAACGGTTTGCGGCTCTGCGGGCCTTTCTTCGCGGTTATTTTCACCAGGACATGGCGGAGGAATACGGTTCGCCCGAAGAAGCTACCCGGCAGTTCTGCGAAGACGCAGATAGCGGAGAACGCAAAACGGTGGCGGAGGAGTGGGAGCGGTTCGTCGAGGAAACGCGAGGCCAGCCGCTGGCCACGATTAACCAACTCCTCACGAAGAAGCTGGGCAGCGCCAGAACGCTGGCTACTGCCGAGGAATTGCAGAAGATTTCTGAAGTGTTTCGGGTTTGTGGCAGCAGGTCTCGGTGATCAATCTCCCGCAGGACGGCCGAGAGCCTGCCCTGAGCGAAGCCGAAGGGCCACCGTCGCCACCTAAGTCCTGCTACTTCCGCCCTACTCCCAACGCATCAGCTACCCGATTGATGTAGTTGAACCATGAAGCGATCAGCGTGATCTGCAAAATAGCTTTGTCATCAAAGCCCGCCTTGCGCAACCTCCCGTGATCTTCTTTTCCCACCTGGGTGGCATCCTTGGTTAGCTTCACCACATAGTCAACCATGACGCGCTCCGGCTCAGTGATGGGAGCGGTCCGATAATCCTTCTCCAGCGCTTCCACCAGCGCCCTGTCCAGGGTCACCCTACGCAGAAACTCTGCGTGTGACTCGATTCAATAAACGCAGCGGTTGGTCACCGAGACCATGGTGGCGATCATCTCGTGCTGGCGGCGTTGGAGCGGCAACTCCGGCGACATGAGCACCCCGAAGGTGGCAAAAGCGTGATACATGGCATCCGGGATCAGGCTATGAGAAGCCACAATTTCCGAAGGCCCGCCATCGGCCGTGGGATGCACGGGTGTGGCGTACTCTTTGGGATAGAGCGCGCGCTCGTCGGCCAGCGCTTTTAGCAGCTTAGGGTCAGCCTCGGTAATAGGAACAGTCGTAATCCAAGTCATGAAAAAGGACTTGCCTCAGATGTGGGGTTTTGCCGTAAAATTCGGCTACCCAGGTTAAGGTACACGCATCGTCCCGGATGTGCCAAGCCTTGCACAAGGCATGGGCTGGCACGGTACGACAGAGTCATTCGCGGTCTCCCCCGCGCGGAGGATCGAGATGCGACGGCTGCCCCGGCCCGCCCTGTTGGGAGTTATCATTCTTCTCCTCAGTGCGGTTGCCCGAGCCTAGTCCAGCGGCAAATTCGCGTTGCTAAGGTCGTCGGTTCGTCGGTTCCCCAGACGCACTCGCGTCCGTAATCTCACAAGGCCGCGGGTTGGGTCAGGGCTCACAGTTAGCTGTGATGCCTTTCACTGCCGCTAGCCGTCATCTTCCCCATAATCCCTACGGAAGGCTGTGGCCTCTCGGCGTTACAATGTTGCTGTCGTTTTAAGGGACGCGGGCGGAGAAAAGAACCTAGACTATCGTAAGCGCTCATCCGCGTGGCCCGCGCGGAGTGTCAAAGGAGAACCGACATGGCACAACAAACCCTCACCATTACAGATAATCGCACTAATCAGACTTACACGCTGCCCGTCGAAAACGGCACGATACGCGCCATGGATTTGCGCCAGATCAAAACCTCTCCCGAAGATTTTGGTCTGATGACGTACGATCCAGCCTTCAT
>QIAS01000526.1 GCA_003225615.1 Acidobacteriota bacterium
GACTTTCAGAAAAAGATCGCGTTTTACGGATCTCTCAACGGACTGGCGCAAGCCCTGGTAAAGATCGCATTTCCCGGTGTGCCGGATTTTTATCAGGGATCTGAGCTGTGGGATCTGCGGCTGGTTGATCCTGACAATCGTGGGCCCATCGATTTCACGAATCGAATCCAGCTGCTGCAAGCGCTCTGCGGGGACGGGGAAGGATGGGCTGTTCCGGTGCGTGAACTACTGTCTCATTGGGACGATGGGCGAATCAAAATGTTTTTGGTCTGCAAAGCGCTCGGGTTCCGGGTGAGCAATCCGGCTTTGTTCGCGCAGGGGGATTACATTCCAGTGGAGGCAAGCGGGAAGAAAAAGGAAAATGTTTTCGCATTTGCCCGGCGCTCGAGAAGTGCATGGGCGCTGATCGCGGTGCCCCGGCTTTCGACGAAGCTAGTCGTGCCGGGAGAGCCGCCCATCGGAAAAGAAGTCTGGGGGACGAATACCCTCTGCCTTCCGCGGAATGCTCCAGAGGAATGGGTGAATGTTTTTACCGGGGAAAGGGTTACGGCGCGGGAATCCCACTTGTATCTTCGCGATGTTTTCAAAGAGTTTCCCGTCGCTCTGCTCGCCGTCAGCTCGGCGGAGCGAAAGTTATCAGCGTCTTGACAATAGTCGTTATAACGAGTATTATGGGGCTGGATGAAGGCATCGGCGCAATCGGAAAAGAAGCGGGGTCGAGAGGGGTGCCCGGAGGAAGCGGCGTTCCTAGACCTGCTGCGCACCACCGACATACTGTCCCGCGGCCTGATCCAGGTGCTCAAGACGGAGGACATCTCGGCGACACAGTACAACGTGCTGCGAATCCTGCGGGGAGCACCCGAAGGGCTCCCCTGCGGTGAAATCGCCAGCCGCATGATTACGCGGGATCCGGATATCACCCGACTGCTCGACCGCCTGGAAAAACGCGGCGTGATCTCGCGATGCCGTGAAACCAAGGACCGGCGAATGGTAATGGCCCGGATCACTCCGGAAGGGCTGAAGGTGCTGGCGCGACTTGACGAGCCGGTGCAGGCGGGGCATCGCAAACAATTAGGCCACCTGGGGCGGGAGCGCCTGCGAGCCTTGAGTGAGTTGTTACGGATCGCACGCCGCGAAGTGGCCTGATTTTTTTGTCTTGATATTTGTTGCAACGATTATCGTGTTAACACATCTAATGTGTGAGGACAAAGGAAGGCACCTATGAGCACACTGGCTACACCACAAATCGCTACCACTACCTGGAACATCGACCCGGCTCACTCCGTGGCTGAATTCAAAGTGAAACATATGATGATCTCGAACGTGAAGGGGCAATTCGCCAAAGTCACGGGAGTGTTGAATCTGGACGAATCCGAACTGGCGAAATCTCATGCGGAGGCCGTGATCGAAGCGGCTTCGATCGAAACGCGGGACGCCCAGCGCGACGCGCACCTGAGGAGCGCCGACTTCTTCCACGTGGAGAAGTTCCCCACATTGTCGTTCAAGTCCACCAGCGTCAGGCTTGTCCGGGACGGAGAACTGGCAGTCGAAGGCGACTTGACGATTCGGGGCGTTACGAGGAAGGTGGTTTTCTCGGTCGAAGGCCCGACCCCACCTACGAAGGATCCGTGGGGCAACACTCGAGTGGCGGTATCCGCGACGACCAAGATCAACCGTAAAGACTTTGGCTTAACCTGGAACGCTGCGCTCGAGACCGGCGGCATTCTCGTGGGCGACGAGGTGACCATCACTCTAGACGTTGAATTCGTGAAGGCTTAATTATCAAGACTGCCAGGTAGACCGCGAAGGCGAGTGTTTCCTGGCGGCAGAAGGAGAATTACATGTCACTCCGACCAGTTAGACAGATTATTCAACCCAAGCCGACCATCGAGGGCGCGGGCGTCAAGCTGCAACGCGCGTTCGGCTTCGGCAAGACGAAGGATTTCGATCCTTTTCTTTTGCTGGATGATTTTCGCAACGACAATCCGGGGGATTACCTGGCCGGATTTCCGTGGCATCCGCACCGAGGGATTGAGACGATCACCTACGTTCTTGCCGGCTCCGTCGAACACGGCGACAGCCTGGGCAATCAAGGCAAAATGAGCGCTGGCGACGTGCAATGGATGACGGCGGGCAGCGGCATCCTGCACCAGGAGATGCCTAAAGGGGACGACCGGGGGATTCCAACTGTGGGCGAACCTGCCCTCAGCGCTGAAAATGACCGACCCGCGTTACCAGGACATTCCGTCGAGTGCGATTCCGGACGTCACCGACGATGACGGCACTCGGGTGCGCGTCATCTGTGGCGAGTTCTGGGGCAAGAAAGGGCCGGTGGAAGGCGTGGCCGCCGATCCGAATTACCTGGACATTTCGGTGCCACCTGGGCAGCGGAAGCGGCTGAAAGTCGATACTACGCGTAATGCGTTTGCCTATGTATTCGCGGGCTCGGGCACGTTCCGAGACGCCTCGGCTCCACGCGGCGTACTGACCGAACAAGCCGCTGATCCGAACGCTCCGACCAAGTACGATGTCAGCAATCACTCGCTGGTGCTTTTCGACCGAGGCGACGAGTTGACGGTGCAAGCTGGACCTGAGGGAATTCGGTTCCTGCTAGTGTCGGGGAAGCCGATCGAGGAACCAGTGGCGTGGTATGGACCGATCGTGATGAACACGCAGGAGGAGCTACGGCAGGCGATAGCCGAACTGCACACTGGCGCCTTCATCAAACATCGCTGAGTCGGCCCAGGAGTAGCGTGCAGATCGTCTGGGCAGAGCGCATCTTTTGGTTGGTGGTTGGACCTGTACGGAATGCGCTCGGCCCTGGGCGGCTGTCCCGGAGCGATAGAAACGCATTTCGTGAGAGTCAGAAGCTCAGGTTCGCTTCGCTAACATTTGCCGACGAGCCTCTTCATAGGCCTGACGAGGATCGCGTCCGGTCACCTCTTTATACCAGGCAGGATGAAAGGTCCAAGCCCAGGCTTCACTGACTGCTCCGCGGGTCATGGCCTGGAAAGTTCCCGGCTCGCCGAA
>QIAS01000037.1:0-1720 GCA_003225615.1 Acidobacteriota bacterium
CGACCACATACCTTCTGATGGCGGACGCTGACGTAGTGTTGGCTGGCAAGAAATGCACGCTTCCGGCAAAATGCACTAACGCCTAGTGGGATTGGATGTCCCCGGGCGGGCACCGCCATTCGTAAGGCTCGGATAAGAAGATCTAACTCATCTCAAAAAACGAGCCACGTTAAGCGTTACTGATGAAAAGGCCATGTTTCAATAACTACAAGGTTATTGAATATAATCCGCCGATTCCCATCGGAGGACGGCCATCTCGTGAGACACACGCGCATAATCGTCACCTTTTACGGCGGGCCCGATGCATTGCAGGTGGTTGAAGAGGAGTGCCCTGAGCCGAAGCATGGTGAAGTGCGGGTGAGAGTGCTGGCCGCAGGTGTCTCCTTGCCCGACCTGATGGCGCGCGAAGGCATTCATCCCGAGACGCCCTCGGTGCCCTTCACGCCGGGTTGGGATCTGGTTGGCGTAGTGGATCGGCTTGGCGACGGTGTCTCCGGAATCGAACCTGGCCAGATAGTTGCCGCGATGCCAATCAGTGGTGCGTATGCGGAGTTCGTCTGCCTGCGGCAACGAGAACTGGTTCCCGTGCCAGCCGGGTTGGACGCCGCCGAAGCTGTCAGCCTTGTATTGAACTACATCACTGCGTACCAGATGCTACATCGTTCCGCTAAGGTCAGCCCGGGCCAGCGGGTGTTGATTCACGGCGCGGCAGGCGGGGTCGGCACGGCACTATTGCAGCTTGGGCGCCTCGCCGGGCTGGAGATGTACGGTACCTGTTCGTCGCGAGGGACGTCGGCCGTTTCCGACCTGGGCGGTATCCCAATCGATTACCAGCAGCAGGACTTCGTGAAAGAGATTCACGACCTCACGAGCCAGGGTGTAGACGTGGTCTTTGACAGCGTCGGTGGTACGCATATATGGCGTTCCCGCAAGGCTCTCCGTCCTGGCGGGAGGGTAGTGGCTTATGGCCTTACTTCCTCGCTACGTGGGGGACGATTGGCTTCAGGTGCTTCAGGTGGTCGTCATCGCTTTCGTCGAATCGCCATCTTCGGGTTGTACATTGCTGGCGGCTGGCTTCTGCCAGGGCGGAAACGGGTGGTCCCCTACAGCATCCAGTGGCTTAAACGGCTGAGGCCGGCGTTTTTTCGACAGGACTTGATCGCTCTGTTTGATCTCCTTCATCAGCAAAAGATCAAGCCGATAATCGCGCAGCGATTTCCTCTTGCCGAGGCAAGACATGCTCACGAGGTGCTCGGGAAGGGCGGCGTGACAGGCAAGATCGTGCTCGTGCCCAACGAGCCATCGCTTGGGTCTGGAGCGGTGTAACAACGGCATGCAGCGGACGGCGCGCCGCTGATGTCGACGGTAGCGAGATGAATCGGCGGTTTGTCGGTGAAGTTCAGTTTCAATTGACGATTTCGGGGCATTTGAACTCACGTTGGGCGGGTCGTATACTAGGCGCCCTCTGTGAAGGTTATCGCCATAATTCCGGCAGCTGGCCTGGGGACCCGCATGAGTTCCGCGCCCGGGGCAAAGAGTCAAAAGCCGTCTGCGTCGAAGCAATTTACGGAGCTGAGTGGTACTCCCATCCTGATTCACACTCTGCGCAAGTTTGCAGCCAGTCCTCAAATCGCAGAGATTTACGTAGCGCTGCGCAAGAACGAAATCAGCGGCTTCCGGGCACGTCTGGAAAAAGAAGGCAAGGAACTGCAGCGGAAAA
>QIAS01000037.1:1759-2756 GCA_003225615.1 Acidobacteriota bacterium
ATCCTAGTGCACGATGCCGTGCGCCCATTCGTGACATCCGAAATTATTCAAGCGGTAATCCGCGGCGTTGAAAAACATGGCGCGGCGATTGCGGGGTTACCTGCCGTGGACACGATCAAACAAGTGGATCGCACGGCGGAGGGGGCGGTGATTACCACCACTATACCGCGGGAGCGCGTGGTGATGGCGCAGACGCCGCAGGGATTTCGCTATAGCGTGATGAAAAAAGCCTTTGACGAAGCTGCCGCGGACGGGTTCGTTGGCACGGATGAAGCATCGCTGGTGGAACGGTCCGGGCACGCGGTTGCGGTGGTGATGGGGTCGGCGCGTAATATTAAGATCACTACGCCGGCGGATATGGAACTGGCGGAGTTCTATTTGAAAGCCAGCGGCTAGCAGGCTCAAACCAGGAGTTGCTGTCTGCCCTCGAAAAATGAAATTCGTATCGGCTACGGCTGGGATTCACACGAATTCAAGTCGGGGCGTCCGCTTAAGATCGGCGGTGTGACTCTGCCGCATAATAAAGGTCTGGGCGGGCATTCCGATGGCGATGTGCTTTTGCATGCGATCACCGACGCTTTGCTCGGGGCGGTTGCTGCTCCGGATATCGGTTCGCTGTTCCCGCCGTCTGACCCGCAGTGGAAGGGTGCGGACTCGGTTGTTTTCTTACAGGAGGCCCTGAAGCGGATTGGGGACGCGGGGTACGTCGTGGCTAACCTCGACTCCACCCTGATTCTCTCTGCTCCCAAAATCGGGCCGCACGCCCAAGCCCTGCGTGCGCACATTGCAGAATTATTAGATATTCCTGGGGAGACGATCGGGCTTAAGGCCAAGACCCCTGAGGGTATGGGAACAGACAATGCGGCGATTGCGCATGTCGTCGTGTTGCTGCAAAGAAAGCCCGCGCAGAAGAAGCGATCCAAGTAATCGTAAGAGAGTTTTCTTTGGGCTCTTGGCGATCTCTTCGCGTACTTCGCGGTTAAGAGCTTTTGACCGC
>QIAS01000037.1:2874-3426 GCA_003225615.1 Acidobacteriota bacterium
GGATGCCACTGCACAGCCACTACAAAATGATCAGGAGTTGTACCTTCCAATGCTTCGATGATGTCGTCGTCTGGACAGCGCCCTACCACACGCAGTCCTTTTCCTACCTTGTCAGCCGCCTGATGATGACTGGAATTCACGGGAATCTCGGCCCCGTTCGCTCCTGAGGTCTTCACAATGCCGGCCAATCTTGAATCAGGGTCCAACCGCACGGAATGCGCAATGGGCATTTTTCGGCCAACTTCATGGTTGACTGCTAGCTTGCCGGGCGGGAGACCGTCTTGGATGTCCTGAATCAGCGTTCCTGCGCGATGCACGTTCAGAATCTGTAATCCATAACAGATGGCAAGGATTGGCTTCCGCTTCTCATAGGCATCCTGCAGCAGAATTTCGTCGACCGCATTGCGCTTAACATCGGTCTCTTCGGTTTTAGGATGCCGCACGGCGGCGTATTGAGCGGGATCAACGTCCGCTCGGCTCCCGGGGAGCAATACGGCGTCGCAGCGCTCGATCATCTGCTTCACTTCGGCGGGGGTTCTGTCCAGGGGAATG
>QIAS01000037.1:3484-10849 GCA_003225615.1 Acidobacteriota bacterium
CGGGAGCGAGCGTTCCGCGTAATCGGAATCTCCGGAGTGCGGCACGGGAATGGCAATGCGAGGGGGCATGTCTATTATTCTAACTGCGAGTAGAGCTTCAACCCGCCTTCTCGATTTCTGCAAGGGCTTTGGTCTGCCGGTAATGCCGAATTTCCATTGCCAATGACAACACCAATACGATCGTGCCCACCACAATAGCCACTGGAAAAGCGATGTTCCGGTAAGCGATTATGAGGTCGGGGGGAAGGCCTCGGATTTTGGCGACGAGGAGCACGCCAATCAGGCTGAGCAGCAGGCTTACAGCAAACGAAATCAGAGTCACCACAAAGGTCACTATCACGACCCGAACCGGGATTGCGTACCAGCGCGGCCTTCGAATTCCAGCGTGCCGAGACATTAATTCCATAAACTACACGATTATTAGAGCCAAAACACTCCTGCGGCAGCAATGGTGCGCTAAAATGCTTTGCATGTCGCAAGCAGCCCCCGCGATAACGCGGCCTCCGGCGGAAGTGGTTCGGCAGACGCCGGTTTCCCAGGCGCCGAATGGCATTTGCTATGCCGTTTCCGGCGAGATGACTCTTTCGGAAAAGGACTTGGAGCGCATGGTGGCGGCCGTCCCGGCCTCAGGCGCAGCGGCGCTCAAACGCAAAGCCTATTATTTTGTGCCGCTTACGGTAAGCCAGGGCGACGAGACCGTCATTGCTGATCGATACGACATTTCGCTCAGCGACAACGCGGTCTGTCACCGCAACCTGGATTTGGGCGACGCGCAATGCGTTTTCATTTCCACCCGGCTGATGGACGACAAGTTCTCCGTCGCCTTCGAGTTTTATATCAACGTGGGACACGCCATCGTGGAGCGGGCTGGGGTTGCGGAGGATTTTGCCGACCTTGTGTGGAAGCAGGTGGAAGCCGGCGTACGGGGTGAAACCTCACTGGACGCCTGGGAGGCACGCAAGCTGGCCACGGGCAATGGCTTGGATACGGAAAAATACAAAAATGAGTTTTTTGGTGCTACGTTTGCCGATTCGATTTCAATTTTCCTTCTTTCCCTGTTTCTTGATGTCGACTATTACGACCTGCGCGAGCGCGACTACCCACTTCTGGCGCCCACGCCTTTAGCCGAGCGCTTGAGAAAAGTCGCGGAACTGTTTCCTCCAAACCCCGGCTTCGATTTTGCGATTTACTACAAGAGGCGTCCGTAGAATTCAGTTCTGCTCGGCAGCGGCGGCTTTGGCTCGAAGCAGAGAGAGCGCTGTAACGTCGTCGTGGGTGGGCGGGGCACAAATATATTCCTGAACTTTGGCCAGAATTCCGGAACTCAACTCGCGGGCACTGCCAAGTTGAATTTGCTGCAAGCTTTCTTTGACGCGTCCCAGCCCAAATTCTTCCCCTTTGCAGCTGGCGTCCACAATTCCGCGCGATACGATGAGAAGGGCGGCTCCCGGCTGTAGCGCTGCAATCTGCGCCTCGGACGTGGCATGGGAAAACAGTCCCAGTGGAAGTCCCGTGGCGGGAAGTAAGGTCACTCCCGAAGCGTCCCGCAACAGTCCCGGCGTGTGCCCGGCATTGGCGTAACAAACCGTTCCGAGTGCCTCGTTGTAACAACCAATGAAGCCGGGACAACTGCGCACCCCCGAGGCGGCCTTGATGATACTTAGATTAAGCCGCACGCAGAGTTCGATCATCGCATCGGCTTCGTTGATGTCTTCTTCGCGAAACAGTTCGGCGCCTGAGGTGCGAAAGGTTTCCTGGGCGGCACAAAGAATTTCACAGGTCTCGTCGTGGCGGCCGGCGACATCGAGTAGCACAAATAGCACACGTCCGCCGTTCACGCGTAGAAAGTCGTAATAATCGCCACCCATGCGCTGGCCGTAGAAGATGGAGGCAATCTCCGCCCCAGTCAGCGCAGGCACTTCCGCCCGCGCCGGTTCCATGCCGTGCACGATGGGAGGTTTGCGCCTGCGGAAGAGGGTGAGCATGGGCCCGCGTTTTCCGCGCAGACATTAGCACAAATCGGTCAGGCTGGCGAGAGTAGAATGCCTGGTTTATGCAAAATACGCTAGTCGCCGTATTTGCCGACCAGAAACCTGGCCACTTCCGCTTCCAGATCGCCATAGCTGGAATGAATGGTGGATCGCAGTGCCGCTTCCGCAGAACTTCCCTGGCCGATTCTTTCCAGAATTCGCTGCAGATCACTGGTGCCGTAGGTCTCGCTGATGTACTGTACCGCAGCCAGTGACTCGTCATAAGCGAGAGTCGCCTCCGCTGCCGAGAATCGTATGAAGTTTCCTTCCAACGTATTGATGGGAATCTCGCGCTGGGCGTGAAACAACTGCGCCAGACGGTGCCCCCTGCCATCTACGGTGCTGGGTTCCAGCAATTGTGCTATTCCCTCGTTCAACCAGTACGGGCAGCGACCTCCGGATATCTGACTAATAAAGGAGTGAGTTAGTTCGTGTTTCAGAATGCGGGCGAGATCAGGGGTTACCGAAGATAGCCCGTTAATGGGAATTCGCAGCTTTCCATCATTGACTGCTCCGCTCCATGCGGGTGCGCGGGTGACATCAAAGTATGCCTGATCGCTATAGAGTACGACCAGAATGTTGCTGCGTGGGGTCGAACCCAGGCTGCGGACCAGATCGTCGTAGTCTGATTCGAGCGCAGTGAGCAGGTCGCGGCGCAAGGCTTCGGATGTCTGCTTTCCTTCAAAACGCAAGGTGAAGTGACTGCTCTCGCGTTGTGAGAATTCAGCCTCTGCCGCCAGTTCACGCTCCGCTTTGGCGATCAACCGCTCGATCGCGGCGTCGGGACGCAGATGTACAGACTTCTTCCAGGAGCGAATAGCCTCGCGCGTACGATTGGTATAAAACTGGGCATAGCCCAGTATGGCTTGGGCATCGGGCGACTCAGGGTCGCTGCGGACGGCGCGATCGGCATAGGAGACAGCCGCCTCCGCATTCGCGGTCCGCAGCAGGAGCGCCGCGTAATAGGTTAGAACTGTCGCGTTGTCAGGCTGAAAGCGAAGGGCGGCTTCATAGTACCGCCGGCATTGGTTCAGGTCGCCCTGTTCAAATTCGTGTTTCCCAGCAATAAAATAGGCGGTTGCGGTGAGCTCTGGCTTACCTTTGCGTTCGGTTGCAGTCAATGCATCGGGATCCACGTGGCCGTCGTGCACAATTCTGTCGGCGAGATCGTCTTCCAACTTCAGACTGCCGCCAGGCGTAAATACAGGCAGATCACGGGTAGGCTGGGCAGTACCGCTGGCTGGACTATAGGCGGGAGGAACGCCGCCGGCTTCAACCCGCTCTACCGATGATCTGGGAATGGCATAGGAATCATCGCCAATGTCGTATTCAAGGTGGGCCCCATTTTCGCGGACGTGCTCCGCCCAGATCGTGCGCCCATTCTTAAGGTGGATCACTTCGGCTGGTGCACACAATGATGCCAGTATCGGCAACAAGAAAATGATGACACGTACCCGCACGCAAGCGCATTCTAGCAACAGGCAGAAGGCTGGACGTAGGTGACCAAAGTACTGATTCGAGTCCGCGATTTTGCGCTATTGGGATGGTTGGTACTCTGGGGGACGCTATCTATCGCGGCCCTGCAGGGCTCACCCGATGAAGGTGCTCCCAAAACCGCAGAAGGGCTGTACGCGCAATTACGCAGCGTAGGTCTGGATAAATCGCGGGTCTACGCTATCCGCGAAGCATCGCTGGATCGCTCGGGGCTACACATCACATTTGAGAACGGAACTATTGCATTCACTCAGGACACCTACGGCCGAATCACTGGCGCTTTTTTCGCGGGAGAAGGCGAGGTTCTGCTTAGTCCTCCGAACGCTACCGAACGCGCTTCCATGGCCCTATTCACCGGCATGGCGATTCTGGAAGAGCAATTCGTCAGTGGCTACTTCCGGTTCAATGACAATGTCTACGCAGAACTGCAACCTGCCTTGCGTCCGGCAAACAATGCCGAGGAATTCATCTCAGAATGGGATGAGGCCGCCCACCGATTCGCAGAGTTTGATGCTTTGCGCTTGCTCATCAGCTTCAGCCATTTTCTCCCCATAGCTGCTCCCAAAGCTGCGCCCGCCTCGCGCGGGCAAAATCAAAGCGAACCGGACCGCATGCTGCACGCCCGCTTACAAGGACGCAAGCTGGGAAACTTTGACCTGTACTTCGACACCACAATTCAGGAATCAATATGGGCCGGTCAGTCCAGAACAACCGAGGGAGCGACTTATTACGACGTATGGACTTCCTTCGACGGCAGACAACGGTCGCAGCCCGTCAATTACGAGCAAAAGCAAGATGATGTCACGATCACCCACTACACGATCCGGGCCGACGTGAAACCACCCACTGACCTGAACGGAGATGCTCGCCTGCAACTCGAGATCGGTCGAGGAGGCCAGCGCACATTATTGTTTGAGCTCTCCAGATTTCTTCAGGTGAAAGGCGTGGATCTGAACAGCCGTGGGGTGGAGTTCATCAACAATCAGGCGCTCGAAGGAACCCAGTTGGAAAAACGCGGCAATGATTTGGTCGCCGTCGTTTTTCCTGCACCGCTGCAGCCAGGAGAAAAATTGGAACTGCACTTTGCATATGCGGGTGGAGTTCTGTCGGAGGCTGGCAGCGGACTGCTGTACGTGGGAGCACGCGGAACTTGGTATCCGAACCGCGGCTTGGCGATGTCGAACTTCGATTTGGAATTCCACTACCCGCCGGGTTGGACCTTGCTTGCGACCGGGAAACACATGGCAGCACGGTCTGGGTCGGTAACGAGCAGCGACGCGGCGACCGAAGCCTCTGGCCAACAAGTCGCACGATGGGTTTCAGAGCGTCCCATGCCGATTGCCGGCTTCAATCTTGGCAAATATACGCGGGCTGTGGCTCGGGCTGGCGAGGTCCTGGTGGAAAGTTATGCTACTACGGGAGTAGAACGCACGTTCCCTAAGCCGACCACCACTGAGGTGGTGACGGTGCCTGATGTGCACCATCACATGCCAACCCAGTCAGCCCCAATGGCCATCATCACGCCTCCTCCATCTCCAGCAAGAAACGCGCAACCAGTGGCAGACCAGTCTGCTCGCGCCATTGAGTTCTTCGCCCACCGCTTCGGTCCATTCCCCTATAGTTCCCTGGAGCTTACCCAGATGCCTGGACCCATGAGCCAAGGCTGGCCCGGGTTGGTATTCCTGTCCAGCTACTCATTCCTAACGCCGGCAGAGAGGAAAACGCTTCATATGGACAGGCTGGACGCGCTTCTCAGCGCTCAGGTGTCTACTCACGAAACCGCGCATCAGTGGTGGGGAGACCTGGTGAGCTGGCGCTCCTACCGGGACCAATGGATGATGGAAGCACTCGCGAATTATTCCGCATTGATGCTGCTAGAGTCGGAGGATCCCTCTGCGTTCCGCGACTTAATGGAGAAATTCCGTCATGACTTACTCGAAAGAAATAAAGAAGGACAGATGCTCAGGGATGCTGGACCCGTAACCCTCGGAACTCGCCTTTCCTCTTCGCATTTTCCCAATGGATATGACGCGATCAGTTATGGCCGGGGTACCTGGCTATTTCACATGTTGCGTGAAATGATGCGCGACGCTCAATACAAGACCGAAGGTCGTGCGACTCGTCCCGGCCAAAGAGACGAGCCTTTTATTCGCAGCCTGCTCAAGCTACGGGAGCGATACCAGGGGAAGGTCATCACCACGCGCGAGTTGCTGCGCGTTTTCGAGGAAGACTTACCGCCCAACTTACGCTATGAAAACCGTAAATCTCTGGATTGGTTCATGAATGGCTGGATTAACGGAACCGCTATGCCGGGGCTTGAATTAGAAGGAGTGAAATATCTTTCTCGGGATAATTCCACGATCGTGACCGGTACGCTGCTGCAGAAGGACGTTCCTTCCGACTTGGTGACTCCGGTTCCGGTTTACGCAAGTTTGGGCGGGAAAACAACCGTCTTTCTGGGGAGAGTGTTCGCCGACGGCGCCGAAACTACCTTCCGCCTTAACGCACCCTCCGGCACTCGGCGCATCGTGCTCGACCCTCATCACACGCTGCTCACGGCCGCGCGCTGACGGGTAGCGGTCTGGCATATAAGTGAAGAATAGGTCGGCGATCCGAACCGCCAATTCCAAATGCGTCGGGTGCCCGGCAAGCGCAGAGACACGATCGTCAGCACCTTCTTTTTTTGTGTTCTTAGCTGGTTACGGCGAGAGCGGACGTTCAACGCATTTACCCATGCCAGCGTGCAGACGACGCCCTGTTGGCGAGCATATTCCAGAACCGGAACATTCAGCAGGAATTGTAGCCCGTGGCCTCTCCAGCGGGGCGTTATAAAAGTATCGAACTGCGCGGCGTGGTTTGCGGGAATGCGCAGAAATCCACCAACTTCCTTCATTGCGACGTCGGTAAATGTCATCCAGGTATACGCGACCACCTCTTCGCGGACGGTGCCGATTGCGACTACATCCCCATTGCGAAGGCGAAGGCAAACCTCGTGTGATGGCACTTCCAAGAGGCTCAGCTGCCGACAAGCGGCGGCGCACTCTTCATCGCCCCGGTAGAGGCGAACAGTAAACTCCGGGTATAGCTTCCTTGTAGCGGCTGGCCTGGTCAGATCTGCGACAAAGACGTCGTATACGTTCAGGAATGATCGGGTGCTCTGGCGAATGGCTTCCCGCAGAAGGGAAAACAAGCCATCCTGCAGCCAGAGTTTCCTTGCGGTTACGAACCGGTGTCTCGCGTGCTGCTCCCCAGCACCACTCGACATCAGAGCCCCCTGCGCGGCGGATACAGAAATAGGGGGAAGTGACATTATATACCTGTTGTCCAGTTCAGCACGAATTCCCGCCACTTTTCCCGAAACAGGACCTCCGCGTGGTTGAACCATCGATTAGCCCGGCTGCGGCAATCGAGTTCTTCGCTAAGCATTAGTAAATAGGCGCTTTGAATGCACCCTCTGTGACGAGCCGGATGTCCCGACAGTGGAATGCGAGGTGCATAGGTCGAGCCGTCAGCGTAAATGAGACTTCGGGGTCAGAAACGGAGCTGAAATCCATGCCACCATGCGGTTCGACAGCAACGGAAAATAAGGTTCCAGGGCGAGGGGAAACAATTCTGCTTGTAGAAGACGAGGCATTTGTAAGGGAAGTCACCTGCTGTGTGCTGCAATCCGCAGGTTATGAAGTTCTATCGACGGCTAATGCTGAGGAGGCGCTTTGGACTTTTTGCCGGCATGAAGGGCCGGTGCACCTGCTTCTGACCGATATGGTCATGCCTGGCAAGAATGGCCCTGAGTTGGCTGCGGAACTGGAAGCGCTGTCTCCGGGAATGAAGACAATCCTTA
>QIAS01000037.1:10863-11363 GCA_003225615.1 Acidobacteriota bacterium
GTGTGTCGCAATTCCCGGGTTTTCTATTTGCCCAAACCTTTTAGTGTCCAATCTCTCACGCGGAAGGTAAGGAATGTATTGGATGACAGCGAGGCTTCCGGGCTGAAGACGGGAATTACTGCCGGCGCCGGTATCCCGTAGCCTGCATAATCTGCTGAGGAATCTGCCGGAGAGGAACGACTCGCTTCAAGACATGCATTTCGGCGCAACTTCGCGGCATCCCGTAGACGGTACAGCTGGGCTCGTCCTGGCCGACAGTAAGACCACCCTGGTGACAGATTTCTTCCATGCCGCGCGCGCCATCGGCTCCCATGCCGGTCATAATGACGCCCATCGCTAAACTGCGGAAGACTTCCGCCACCGAGAGCATCATGACATCGGCCGAGGGAACGTGCAGATCATTGAGGGCGCCCTTTGCCAGATGTATGCCGACCTTCGAGTCCAGACGGCGCCTGACCGTCAGCTGCCAACCTGCGGGAGCAATGTAGACCACACCTGGC
>QIAS01000527.1:0-265 GCA_003225615.1 Acidobacteriota bacterium
GATATTGGCAGCGCCAATGTCCACCGTGGCCTGCTTGCCGGTGTACTGGCGGAGTGGAGTGGGGATGTGGATCTTTGCCATAGTGCTCATTTCACCACAGATGCAGGCGGAGTGGCTTGGGATTCAGGCGCCCTTGCCGCTGGACCTCGCTGCGCTCGATTGGACGGCCGAGGCGACGTCCCCACGTGGTTCGTGTCGGACCGAACCTCCAGCCAGAGCAGGCTTATGTTAGTTCGAGTTTCTCGTCCGCAAGGTTCTTGTCGCT
>QIAS01000527.1:274-2448 GCA_003225615.1 Acidobacteriota bacterium
CAATGGGCTTCGGCCAGGTCGGTGGGGGACCAGCGGGCGGGATGGTCGGGATGCGAATGATAGAAGCCGACGATGTCTTGGCTGCGGTCGCGGCCCTCTCTCTGGATGCGGACAAGCTCCCGAGGGTCAATATTGTAGCGATTGTGCGGGGAGTCGGCGCGGGTGTTGCCGCAGCGGGCGATTGAAGTCACTATGCGTTCGTCGCCATCCATGCGGCCGAGCAGCACGCCGCAACATTCGTGCGGGTAGGTCTCTTCTCCGTGGCGACGCAGCGCGTCGTACTCCTTTCGGTTAACTTTCAACATTTGGGATTTGATGCCAGCGGCAAGATGTTGGAGCCAAAAAGTGCTTTGCCTTATTCGGAATAAGTTGCAGTTGTCGTATCCGTTTCAAAGATTGTAACGTTCTTCACACGGACGCGGCCGTTAGTCACGTGGTCGAGCTTCACATTGCTTTCATCGTAAAAATACTTTGCCAAGTTTTCGGCAGAGGGATTCAAGACAGTGAAAGGCTCGATGTCGTTAATCATCTGGTGATCGAGCCGATCGATGACGTGCTTCATCACATCGCGTAAGTCTTTGAAGTCGAGCAGCAAACCGGCTTTATCGAGTTGCTGACCGGCGAGGGTGATCCGGACCTTGTAGTTATGGCCGTGGGGATTTTCGCACTTCCCTTTGTAATTGCGCAGGTAATGACCTGCGGCAAACGAGTCTTCCACGGTGACTTCGTACAAGGTTTCCTCTCCGGAGGCCGCATAAATGCAGGCCGGACGACATGCAATAGCTTAATTGAATATTCTACCGCGAAATCGGGGGCTAGCTTGCTCCGAAGAATTCCTCAACCTGGCGCAGGTCGGTGGTGCGGCGGTAATTGGGGAGGCTCTCGATGAATACCCGGCCGTAGGCTTTCTTCAGAATGCGATTATCGAGCAGGGCGAGCAAGCCGCGGTCATGGAGAGATCGGATCAAGCGGCCGAAACCCTGTTTCAACGTAATTACGGCTGCGGGTACCTGATATTGGAAAAAGGCATTGCCTCCCTCTTCATCGATGGCGCGGACCCGGGCTGCGACTACTGGATCGCTGGGGACGGCGAAGGGCAGGCGATCAATAATCACGCAACTAAGCTGCTCACCTTGCACGTCCACGCCTTGCCAGAACGAAGAGGTCGCGAAGAGCACAGCATTGGGAGTGAGGCGGAATTCCTCAAGCAGCACGCTTTTGGGTGCGTCGCCCTGCAGGAGCATGGGGAATTCCAGTTCTCCCAGGAGGCGCTGGTAAACGTCGTTCATCTGGGCATAGCTGGTGAACAGGACAAAAGCACGCCCACGCGTAATTTCCAGCAGTCTTCGGATGCGTTCTGCGGCGCGGGACGCGAACTGGGGCGTGCGCGGGTCGGGGAGATCAGGGGGGACGTACAACATCGCCTGGCTGGCGTAGTCAAAATGCGAGGGCAGCACCTGCTCGCTGGCGTGCTCCAAACCTAGACGTCGGCGCATGTACTCGAAGGCGCCGCCTACGGCCAGGGTAGCGGAGGTCAATACGGCGGTTTCCAGTTTCTCAAAGAGGCAAGTCTTGAGGATGGGGGCGACGTCGATTGGCGTAGCTTGGAGGAACACGTTGGACTTGTCGCGACCGCGGCGTCTCTCGATCCAGAAAACCGTGTTGTGATCTTCCGATTCCATGAGGAAGCCGAGCTGCACCTGCAGTTCTTGCGCGCGCCGGATGAAATTGAAAAGCTCTTCTGGTTTCGATTGAACTTTTTCCAGTTCTGACTCCAGGCGGTGGAGAGCCTGCTGCAGGCCCAGGAACTCATCGCCGTTTTCTTCAAGGAACTCATGCCGGTTCTCGAAGGCAAACCGGCCGTCGCCGCCGGGGAGCACGGCGAAGAAGAACTGAGCCCGGTCACGCAGGCTCTTTACTGCGCCGGAAAATTCCGCTGAGAAGAGACGATTTTTCTGCAGCGAGTTCTCCACGTCTCTGCAGAGTTCTTCTACACGCCAGTTGCTGACGGAAATTCCGAAGTAGCTGCCGGCGATGTCCTCGAGTTCATGGGCTTCGTCGAAGATGACGGCTCCGACGTCGGGCAGAATGCCGGCATCGGGAGCGTGCTCCGAAGCCTGCTTGATGGCGAGGTCGGCAAAGAACAGGTGGTGGTTGACGATAATGATGTCGCT
>QIAS01000527.1:2662-4152 GCA_003225615.1 Acidobacteriota bacterium
CGGCAGAGATAATTGTTGCGGCCCTTCATGTAGCAGACGCTGAGCTTGCCTTCTCGGTTGGGAAAAAGCGCTTGCTCGAGGAAGGGGATGTCTTTGTAAAAAAGCTGTTCCTGCAGGTTCTTGGTGCCGGTGGAGATGATGACGCGCTTTCCGGAGCGGATCACAGGCAGCAGATAGGCAAGAGTTTTACCCGTGCCCGTCCCTGCCTCCACGATTAAGTGGCGCCTTTCTTCCAAGGCATGCTCCACCGCCTGCGCCATCTGCAGCTGACCGCAGCGAAACTCGTAAGCTGGATGAGTTCGCGAAAGTAAGCCACCAGGCCCGAAAAACTGGTGGAGCGAGACCTCGTTCCGGGATGTGGATTGAGCGACGGAGGAGGCGGGCTGGGAAGTGGAGGCCACGGAGCCTCTATGATAGCCGCATCGGGCAGATTGGCCCAGCCGGTTCCTGGCTTCGAGCACCTGCTGGGAGCGTCGTGCTCGGACTAGACGACTCCTTGCAAAATGTTCCGATTCACTCCTCGCGCAGCAGAACCATCGGGTCAACCGACAGCGCGCGTTGGGCTGGAATCCACGTAGCCAGCAGCCCCAGCAACAACATGGCCAGAACGACCCCAGCCAGGACAAACGGATCGCGGGGAGTTGCCTGATACACGATGAACGCGAGCACCCGGCTCGCCAGAATCCCGAGGAGCAATCCTGCTGTGGAACCAAAAGCCAGCAATCTGAAGGCTCGTCCCAACGCTGCCTGTAACACTTCTTTACGCTGGGCGCCGAGCGCCATGCGAATTCCCAATTCCTTCAGCCGCTTGCTGACCGAGTAGGCCGCCATTCCAAAGATGCCCGTGACAGACAGCATCGCGCCCATTGTGCCCAGCAAACCGAGCGACACTGCCGCTACGCGGGAGGGAAACAAAGCGAAGTCCATGGCGTGGTTCCAGGTTTGCATAAAAGCGGGCAGTCCCGCATCCAGGTCGTGCAGCTTGCTTTTGATGGCCGCGGTCAATTGCTGCGGATCGGCGTTCGAGCGTACCACCAGCCAGGTTTCACTCGTGGGCGATTGCAGGATGGGAAGAAACATCGCCAGCTGCGGATCCTCGGTGAGTTTCTCGTATTTTCCATCCTCAACGATACCTACGACCTGGATGCGGCTTCCATCGCCCAGCTTGTAATACCGGCCGATTGCATTGTTAGCAGAGCTAAAGATTTTGCGCGCGAATTCGTGGTTGATGACCGCCACGCGCGGCGCATCTTTATCGTCATGCCAGGTGAAGTTCCTTCCGGACAGCAGAGCTGTGTCGGCCGTGCGGAAATAGTTGGGAGATATCTTGAACTTCTCGGCTATGGCAACGGCGTTCGCTGGTCGCAGATCTGCCGTTTCGTCGGTAAACACCCTCGCGCCTTGCGCGGCTGCCGTTAATGGCGGCCAATCAACCAATGCGACGGAGGTTACGCCGGGAATCGTCTCCATGGCATCGATCATGCGCTTTT
>QIAS01000038.1:0-12302 GCA_003225615.1 Acidobacteriota bacterium
CGCGACAATAATTCGGACTGACCAAGAGATTCAGAAAGATGTTCTGGCGGAGCTGAAATGGGATGCCCAGGTTCAACCGAATGAGATCGGCATTTCCGTAAAAGATGGTGTTGTCACTCTTACTGGCTGGGTGGATTCCTATCTCAAGAAGTGGGCCGCCGAGGAAGCCGCTCACCGGGTAATGGGTGTTAGGGCAGTGGCCAACGATATTGAAGTTAAGTTAGCCACGGAACGCACGGACCCAGACATCGCTGAAGCTGCCGTGCGCGCGCTGGAGTGGGACGCCTCTGTGCCTTCGGACAAGATCCATGTCACCGTCTCCAAAGGTTGGGTCACGTTGAAGGGAGAGGTGGAATGGCAGTTCCAGAAGCAGGACGCCGAACGGGTGGTTCGTCGCCTCGCCGGTGTGAAGGGCGTGAGCAACCTCATCACCGTTAAGCCTCATACAACCGCTACAGAGTTAAAGAAGAAGATTGAAGACGCGCTGGTACGCAACGCAGAGATCGATGCCGACAGGATCACGGTTGAAGTGCAGGGTACCAAAGCAATTCTGAAAGGCACGGTCCGTTCCTGGGCGGAGCGGGAAGAAGCGGAACGAGTGGCGTGGTCGGCTCCAGGGATCTATTCCGTCGAGAACAGAATCACGCTGGAGGTCTGAAAGAGAACCACCGATGTAGATAACGCAAAATAGTTTGCATCCAACCGGCGCTCTTTGCCGCACGAAAGGAGTTCCCTATGGCGATTTTAGAAAAAGCGAGGTACCGTGCCACCGCGTGTGCGTTAGCTTCATTCTTATTGTTATTCGTCCTTCCGGTAGTGTCAGCCGCTCAAAATAAGGAAGAAAACCCGGAAGTCTCACAGCTGCTGCAGCAAGCCCGAGATAAAGCGGCTGCGGTAAGCCGCGATGCCGACGAAATGGAGACCCTGACTCGCTCTGATGTGAGCTGGCAAACGCATGCGTCCTGGTTAGAGACGATGAAAGATGATGTGAACGATCTGGCCAAGTATGTTGAGAAACTAACGGCCGCTCGTAATTCGGCGTCTCCATGGCAACAACAAGCCATCGACCGAATGTTGCCGCTTATGAGAGAACTTGCTTCAAACACGACCGCTGCCATTAACCACTTGAAGCAAGAACGTACTCGGCCGACGACTCCCGAATATGCGGAGTATCTCAGGCAGAATTCGGAGACGGCGCGTGAATTGTCCGACATGATCTCGTCCTTCGTCCAATATGGACAGACCCGGGCCAAGCTCGACAGATTGGAGCAGAAGCTCGAACTAGGAACTGGTAAGAGGGCTAGCCAGTAAGAATCGCATGTTGCACTAGCCTCCTATTATAAGAGCCGGCTTCGCTTCCCTCGGCGAAGTCGGCCACTTTTTATCGCCAAAGGTCGCCGGAGGTCCACTGAACCACGCCTTAGGTCGGAAGATGTAGATGAGGTTACCCGTTCTGCCGCATTGATTTTGGCCTCCGATTCAACTCAATCTTCTGTTGTCGGAAAGTTCGTAAATCAGAGCGGATAAGGCGACATGTGACACGGCTTAAGCCATCCTTCTGTGATCGCGAAGTTCAGACCCAATGCGATGGAGGCACTTAATGACGCACTACGGTAGTGGGAACCAGGCTGTTTCGGAGAAGATCCGCGACATTCGGGGCACCAGTGTGAGCGGGGCAGATAACACGAAACTCGGAGAAGTGGATGATGTGATCTTTGACCACGAAACCATGGAGATCCGCTACCTTGTGGTGCACAGCGCTGATGGGTTGGAACCCTCAACCTCCTTGCTTCCCGCGGACCGCGTTTCCGCTGACGAAAAACATGAAGACAATCTCGTGGCCAGCGTCACCCGACAGCAAATCGAGAATTCTCCGCGATATGACAAGAAGTCACTGCGGACCGAGGACGCATGGAAGAAATACGAACAGGACTTCAAGAAATATTGGGACGAAGAACCGGTCATGCACCTCAAGGGTTCGGACCGAATCATCACCATGCCCGGTGAGTCCGTTCCTGTTCAAGCGAGTTCCACGAACCGAAGCAGCCAAGCGAGCGATCGCGAGCTGAATGCTGCTGACCTTTTTCCCAACCGGATATCGCCAGTGTTTTCGGATACTGCTCCGAATAGTGGCGAGGTAACGCTGCGTCCCAAGTCCGTGGCTCGTGCCGAGGAGGCTGCGACGGGTGTCACGTTGCTCAAACCCGAGTGGTGGGAATCCTTCGAAAATTATTTGCGCGTTAATAAAGACGACATCCAGGCCAAGTGCCCGCAATGCGCGAAAGCGGCTTAGAAGGCGGTCAGCAAGGTACGACAAATGGTGCCAGGCAGCAGACGGAACGATCCTCAACGAGCGAATTCGTATCTCCGGACAAAGATGGGCCGCTGCTCGATTAAGTGTGCGGCAGGGTTCTGCCTGTGGATTGCATTTCTTTTGTTGTCATCATTCCTGGTGCAGGGCTTCGGCCAAGAGAACACAGATGGGGACGATCCTCCCTCGCGCGTTGCCCGCATCAGCGCACTAAAAGGCAATGTTTCTTTTTTGCGCACAGGTCTGGACCAGTGGAGTCAGGCCGCTCTTAATTTTCCAGCCACGACAGGCGATCGCATCTACACCGACAAGGGCGCCCGGGCCGAGCTCCAGGTCGGACCTTACACCGTGCGCCTGTGGGAACGCACCGATCTGACCGTAACCAATCTCACCGATCACATTTTCCAGCTCGGACTGGAACAAGGTTCGCTTCGCGTCACCGTTCGTAAGCTGCCTTCCGACGATACGGTTGAGGTGGACACGCCCAACGGAGCCCTGACCGTTCAAGATCAGGGGAAATACCGGGTTGACGTCGATCCCGCCAGCAATCAAACCCAGGTAAGTGTGATCGACGGCCGATTGGAAGTAACTGGTCCAGGCAAGTCGCAAACCGTCGAAGCTGGCCAGGCGGTCAAGCTGACCGGTCACGACTCCATCGTGGCTGAATCTATTTCGATGCCTCCACCAGACACCTTCGATGCGTGGAGCGAGGAGCGAGACCTTCGTCAGTCGTCTTCAAAATCCGCGCAATATGTGAACTCTTTGACTCCTGGTTTTGATGACCTGGACGATTACGGGCATTGGACTGTGGTCGAGGAATATGGACCAGTCTGGTTCCCGCCGGTCGCTGTCGGCTGGGTGCCGTACCGCTTCGGCCACTGGGTGTGGATTGATCCTTGGGGTTGGACTTGGATGGATGATGAGGCCTGGGGATTCTGCCCATTCCACTACGGACGCTGGGTATTGATCGGGTCGACCTGGGGATGGTTGCCCGGACCGCTCCTCACGGTGCCGGTTTATGCGCCGGCTTTCGTTGCCTTTCTCGGAGGGCCAGGATTTTCGTTTGGTGTCGGAGTCGGACTGGTGGGCTGGTTCCCACTCGGGCCGGGAGAGCCATTCTTCCCGTGGTATCACTACAGCGGTACTTACCTGAATGTAGTTAACGTCACCAACATTCGGAATGTGACGAATATTACGAACATTACAAATGTCACAAACATCAACAACGTTCATTACGCCTACAAAACTGTGGCCACTACCGCAGTGCCGCAGAACGTATTCAGCAGTGGACAGCCGGTCGCGAACCATGTGGCTCGCGTCACTCCCCAACAACTTGCGAAAGCGCAGGTGATTCCTCATCCTGCGGCGAATCCGACTAAGCAAGCAGCGCTTCCCGGCAAGCCGATGCCTGCGCCCCCGGTACGATCACAGCCTCGAGTCGCAAGCGCAAGAAGCATGAGCACAAGCGGGAAATCCAGTGCTGCCTCCGCCAAGCAGCCGGCAGGGTTGATCACAAAGAATGCGCCAGAGGAAAGCGCAAGGCGGGCTCCGCCCTCTCCGGGCCAGTCGCGGTCCGAGTCTCCGAGATTGATTACCAGGGCTGCGCCGGCACGGCCGGTCGTGCCATTTGAAGCAAGGCGTCAGGCTATGTTGGATCACCCGGGACGGCCACTCGAACCGCCACAAGTCGCAGATCTGCGGGATGGACGACCCGTGAGCCCGATGCGGGACCGGGAATTTCCGCCGCATCCATTTCCTGTCGTTCCCGCGAGGCCAGCGGCGCCGCCTCCAAGGCCTTCGAAACCTCCGCATTAGAGGTGAACTGTGGCAATCAAATTGAACAAGACAGCATTCAATTATGCGAAAGAACTCATTGACGAAGGAGCGGTTGTAATCGATGACAGGGACGCCTGGAGCGAACATCAACCCTCCACTCGTGAAGAAAATGAGTTCATTCGCAAGCACGGCTTCCAGGAATACAGCAAGTGGCATTTGGGAATCGACGATGAACAAGCGGAAGACACAAAACGCAGGTACAAGTTCCCCTATGGCGATTTCAAGAATGTACATCGCTGTGCCTTGCTTTCTGCAGAAAGCCGAGCTGGACAATATAAGCACTTCGATATTGAGAAAGCCGCCGCCCACTTGCACGGAATGATTGATGGAACTGTGCACGAAATCAAAGCAGCCAGTTAAGGCTGGATTGTGACTCAGGGAGAGTCTTGGGAATTCTTCGCATCCCATCTCCTTTGGCGTCAACCTGAGTTTGCAATCACGAATCTAACAGCGGACGAAAGGAATGGGTCACGAAGGCAAGGGCTAAAACGCGCGCAGGAAAGGCTGTTCCCGCGACCATGAAAGCCGCAGCCATCGACCGGTTCGGTCCGCCTTCCGTGCTTAAACTCCACACCCTGCCGGCGCCGGAACCTGGGCCGGAAGAAGTTCTCATTACTCTGCATTCCGCAGGAGTCGGGGTATGGGACGCATCCGTTCGGGACGGCTCGTGGCGGCCCTATGGACGTCCAAAGTTTCCGTTAATTCCGGGTACCGACGGCGCGGGAATCGTTTCTGCGCTGGGAACACGCGTGCGACGGTTCAGTGTTGGCGACAGAGTTTATGCCACGGACTATGCGGGCGGATTCTACGCGGAGTGGGTAGCCGTGGAAGCGGAAAACGTGGCTCGCGTGCCTCCGCGCCTTGATCTCTTGTCGGCTGGCGCTGCTCTGGTTCCAGGTTTGACAGCGCTTCAAGGGATCGACGACCACTTGCGAGTGCGCCGAGGAGAAACTGTCCTGATCTTCGGAGCAACCGGCTCGGTGGGCACTCTTGCGGTGCAGTTTGCCAAGCGCCTGCGGGCGCGGGTATTGGCCACCGCTTCCGGACGAGCTGCCAACGCGTTAGTCCGGCGGCTGGGAGCGGACGGCGTATTTGATCCGCATCGAGGAGATGCTCCCGAACGGCTGGAAAAGCTTGCAGGCGGCGCAATCGACCGCGTCCTTGCGCTTGCGGGTGGCGATGTTCTGGAAAGATGCCTTGAGCTCGTACGACCGCGCGGACGGGTCGCATACCCCAATGGTGTCGAACCAGAACCCCGGCGCCGTTCCAGATTTCAAGTTGTTGCCTACGATGCCGAGGCTGGTCCGCGTCAGTTTGCGAAATTGGAGAGTGCGATAAAAGAAGCCCGGCTGCGCGTGCCCATTGCCGCGGTGTATCCGCTCGCGCAAGCCGCGAAAGCGCACCAGCGTCTCCAACGGGGACACATCCTGGGCAGGATTGTCTTACAGATCCGCCGGGGAAAAAATTAACAAGCAAACCATAGTGAACGCGAGGTTGTGATGACTGCTCAGCTGGACACATTGGCAGAAAAGATTGAAAGCATTGCCAGAAAATTTCTTCCTTATTCGGGTTTTGATGGACAGTACATCAACGGTGATAGGCGGCCGGGGCACGCTAATCGAAAACTGAAAGATACCGATCCCTACACTGGCGAGAGTGTCGCTGAGATCGCTCTCGCTGATCAATCCGACCTCGAGGCAGCCTATCAATCCGCGCTCAAAGCACAGCCCGCTTGGGCAAGCCGGCTTCCGGCAGAGCGTGCCGAAGTATTGGGCCGCTGCGCGGATCTGATGGAGAAACGCCGCGGGGAGATTGTGGATTGGGTTATTCGCGAGGCAGGCAGCACACGCATCAAAGCTGACATAGAGTGGCAGATGCTCCATGCTATTACGTTGGAGGCCGCATCGTTTCCGCATCGAGTAGCCGGCCGCGTTCTCCCTATTAATGAGCCCGGAAAAGAGAGTCGTGTGTACCGGCAGCCTATTGGCGTGATTGCGGTGATTAGCCCTTGGAACTTTCCCATCTATCTCGCGCAGCGGTCGGTTGGCCCTGCCATCGCGCTCGGCAATAGCGTCGTGCTCAAACCTTCACAGGACACGCCCATCACGGGAGGACTTCTGCTGGCCAAAATCTTTGAAGAAGCCGGTGTGCCAGAGGGAGTGCTGAACGTTGTAGTCGGTGCGAGCAGCGAGATCGGCGATGCATTCGTCAAACATCCTGTCCCACGGCTGGTTTCGTTTACAGGCTCGACTGCGGTGGGCAGACACGTCGCCGACCTGGCTGTGACGAGTCCGTTGATTAAGCACCTCGCCCTCGAACTCGGCGGGAACACGCCTTTCGTCGTGCTGGACGATGCAGATCTCGATCAGGCGGTGCCGGCTGCCGTCCTCAGCAGGTTTCTCCACCAGGGACAAATCTGCATGAGTACAAATCGCATTATTGTAGACGCGAAAGTCTACGACGAGTTCCTTGACCGTTTCACCGCGCACGTCAAAACACTCAAGGTCGGGAATCCACAAGACTTGGACACAGTAATCGGCCCGATCATAAATTCGAAGCAACTCGCAAACATCCTGAAGCTCATCAAAGAGACTCGCGACGCAGGTGCAAGGCAGGTTCTGGGAGGAGACCTCAGGGATCTAGTGCTGCCGCCGCATATTTTTGCCGACGTGACGAACGATATGCCGATTGCGAAGAACGAAACCTTCGGTCCGATCGCGCCAGTCATACGAGCTCGCGGCGAAGATGACGCACTGCGCCTCGCAAATGACACCGAATACGGCCTGTCGAGTGCCGTGTTCACGCGTGATGAGCGTCGGGGCTTGCGCTTCGCTCTGGGAGTTGAGGCAGGCATGACCCATATCAACGACACAAGCGTGGACGACACTCCGACGGGGCCGTTCGGCGGCGAGAAGAACAGCGGCATTGGACGTTTCGGCGGCGATTGGATCATGGAAGAGTTCAAGACGGCTCACTGGATTACTGTGCAGCATGCTCCGCGGCAGGAAGAGAGAAAATGAAAGTAGGATTCATCGGCTTAGGACACATGGGATCAGGCATGGCTCGCAACCTCATCAAGGCTGGGCACAACCTCGTGGTTTACAACCGGACGCGGAGCCGGGCGGAGGCATTTCGGTCAGCGGGCGCAGTAGTTGCGGAAAGTCCAGGCGAGGCTGCGGTCGGTGTAGAGGCGCTGATTACGATGCTCTCGGATGACCGTGCAGTCGAGGATTCTGTGCTTGGTCCGGGACGAGCTCTGGAGTCGCTGCCCGCCGGGTCTGTTCACGCGGGGATGAGCACGGTCAGCGCAGCATTATCGCGGCGCCTGGAGGCAGCGCATCGGGACAAGCAACAATACTATGTGGCCGCTCCAGTGTTTGGCCGTCCTGATGCGGCGGCCGCAGCAAAACTCTTCATTGTCGCCGCCGGTCCCAGCCAACAAATTGAGCGCTGCCAGCCTTTGTTCGATGTGCTCGGTCAGAAAACATTCCTTGTGGATGAAAAACCGCCAGCCGCGAATGTTGTAAAGCTGACGGGAAACTTTCTGATCACCACCGCAATTGAAAGCCTGGCCGAGGCGTATGCGCTGGTCAGCAAGGCAGGAACTTCATCGCTATTTGCGGCGCCCATCTACCGCAACTACGCCGGGATCATCGCCAATCATCAGTTCGAACCGGCAGGGTTCAAACTACCACTCGGGCTGAAAGATAACCGGCTTGTACTCGCTCTGGCGGAAGAAGCCGCTGTACCTATGCCGATGGCCAGTCTTATTCACGACCGCTTCCTCGCAGCGATGGCGCAGAACTTGAGCGAGGCGGATTGGAGCGCAATTGCGCGCATTTCCTTCAAGGAGGCGGGGATTGAAAAAGCAGCATAGATTTTGGTGTGGCTCTGTTCACCGGGCAGCACAAGAAAGGGAGAAAGACAATGAACGAACTCAAAGGACTAAAAGTTGCAATTCTGATTACTGATGGTTTTGAGCAGGTTGAAATGGTTAAGCCGCGGCAGGCGCTCTCTGCAGCTGGCGCCCAGACCAGTATTGTGTCACCCAAGAATGATGAGGTCCGAGGCTGGAAGTTCACGGAATGGGGGGATAAATTTCCGGTTGATAAACCGCTGACCGACGCCCAAGCCGACGATTTCGACGCGTTATTGTTGCCTGGTGGCGTGATGAATCCCGATAAGCTGCGCATCGAGCCCAAAGCGGTAGCGTTCGTGAAGCACTTCTTCGACGCGAACAAGCCAGTCGCAGTGATTTGTCATGGACCATGGACAATCATTGAGGCGGGGGCAGCCCGCGGTCGGCGGATTGCGTCATGGCCATCGCTCAAAACCGATCTGCGGAATGCAGGTGCGGAATGGGTGGATGAAGAGGTAGTCACCGACGAGGATGTGGTATCGAGCCGAAAGCCCGATGACATCCCGGCGTTCAATCGCGGCATGATCGAGTTGTTTAGCCGCTCGAAGAGTCAGGCGCCGAAGGCGGCGTAAAGCCCAAAATTTTTACGAACGCGCTATTTCGTTCTGGAGCAGGTTGTCATGTTAACCAGCACTATCATTCGCACGACTACGCTTCCGCTCGGAGAAGCTGTTCCTGTCCTCGGGCAAGGCACGTGGGGAATGGCCGAAGGGAAGCACCCACGAGACGATGAGATTAAAGCGTTGCGTACTGGTCTCGATCTGGGGATGACGTTGATCGACACGGCCGAAATGTACGCTGACGGCGGCGCAGAGCTGCTTGTGGGCGAGGCGATTCACGGACGGCGGGACGAAGTCTTTCTGGTGAGTAAAGTGCTTCCGCAAAATGCCACTCGGAACGGTACCATCGCGGCATGCGCGCGCAGCCTGCGGCGGCTGAACACGAGCTCAATCGATCTTTACCTTCTGCACTGGCGTGAGTCGATTCCGCTCGATGAAACGCTGGAGGCTTTTGACAAACTGGTGCAGGCCGGGAAGATCCGCTACTGGGGAGTCAGCAATTTCGACGTGTCCGATATGGAAGATGTGCTGCGCTTACCAACCGGCGCGAACGTTGCGACGGACCAGGTGCTCTATAACCTGACGCGGCGTGGCATCGAGTACGATCTGCTGCCCTGGTGCCGGCAGCGCAAGATCCCGATCATGGCCTACTCACCAGTCGAACACGGCCGGCTACCTAACAATCCTGAACTGAAGCGCATAGCAAAGCAACACCGGGCTAAGCCCGCTCAGATCGCGCTGGCATGGGTGCTTCGCCAGGATAAGATTATCGCTATCCCGAAGGCAGGAGTTCCGGAACACGTTCGTGAGAATCGTGCAGCACTGGATATCCAGCTGACGGAGACGGATCTGGCTGATCTGGATCGCGCATTTCCGCCGCCCACTCGAAAGCAGCCGCTCGCGATGCTCTAGGCGAGCCCATGCTCCAGGCAACCCGAGCCCAAAGATAAAAGTCATACCGACTGCGGCGACAAGATTTTCATCAGGCGAAACGGTCACATGCCAAGTCGAAGCATGGCGGGTTGGAGGTGCAGCGCTTGCGGTGGCCTGATTACGAGTGTCGATGATGGCTGGGTGGAATGGCTCGCCACCGAGGGAGCCCATGGCGACACCGTCCTTAAAGGCGTGAGGCTGGTTCATCGAACCCGGCCCGGCGGTTCCCGTCAAAGCGCGTGCCACTACGATTTTCGTAACGAATTTCGCAAGAATAGAAGCATTGTTGAAGGGTTGCCGCTTGCAAGATTCGTAGGTCCAGACGGTCTCATGCTCTTGCTGTTTTTTCTGGCGTTGGGCGAAATGCCAAAAGATGATGTTCTTGAACTTGCCAAGCGAGTTCAGATTCCGGGATACGAGCAAACGCGTGAACTGTTTCAAGAAGCTAGGGACAAGGGAGTCGTCGCACCTGCGATCGGGGAGCGGTACTACCTGCAATCTGAAATAGAAGCGTTGTTCAGGTGGGCAGGGCACAAAGGGAAACCAGTTCGAGCAGCGCAAGACCGGGCCCTCAAGCAAAAACGAGCACACTAGAGATCAACTCTGCCGCAAAGAGTTCGCACGCGAGCCGTAGCTGGCTCGACCCAATCGTACGTTCCTACCGCTTAAGTCCTACAGCGATGACTATCTTGAGTCCAGTGTCCTGCTACGTATTCCTTCGGAGTGGCCGTCTATGCTCAGGAGGAATTGTTAGCGCTCCATTCACTCGGTAGCATCCAGGGTGAGGACATAAAACGAGTTTGAGGAGGAGAGCATGAAGCGGGAACACCGTTCGGCAACGATTTTCGTTATCGGATTGCTTGTTGCGGTTAGCGCCCTGGCGATGGAGGTCCGGACTGATTTTGACCATCACGCTAACTTCAGTCAGTACAAGACCTATTCCTGGGCAAAGGTGGACACACCCGATCCGCTCTGGAACGACCGGGTCAAAGAAGCAGTCGATCGAGCTTTGACGGCGAAGGGGTTCTCACAAGTGCCGGCTGGCGGAGACGTTTCTGTGGTTGCGGTTGGAACTACCCGCGCCAAGCCAACCCTGCGGACGTTCTACGACGGATTTGACGGTTGGATGTGGGGCGGATTCGGCAATGCGACTACCACCGTCGAAAACTACACAGAGGGAACACTCGTTGTGGACTTGTTCGACACCAATACCAAACACCTGATTTGGCGGGGTTCCGCTAGTGACGTTCTGAGCGGCAAACCAGAAAAGGACGAAAAGAAGCTGGAAAAGGCTGTTTCCAAAATGTTCGAGCATTTTCCACCGCAACTGGGCTAAGTCCGCCGGATCGTGAAAGTGGCCGGCGTCGGAATTATTGCTTCCGAGGCTCCTTTGCGACGAAGTATCTAGCCCCGATCGAAGACTCATCTTTACGCGGCGCTTTACTGAGCATTCATAAATTTCGGAGGTTCCCACAATGGCCAAGATTATCGGCATCGATCTCGGAACTACTAATTCGGTCGTAGCGGTGATGGAGGGGGGCGAGCCCAAGGTCATCCCTAATGAGGAGGGTAGCCGGACGACCCCGTCCGTGGTTGCATTTACAAAAACCGGAGAGCGCTTGGTTGGGCAAGTGGCCAAGCGACAGGCTATTACAAATCCCGAGAACACCATTTATTCCATCAAGCGCTTCATGGGGCGGCGCTACGAGGAAGTGAGCGAAGAACTGAAGATGGTCCCCTATAAAGTGGAGCGCGAGGGGGACCATGTGGTCATCGTGGCGCAGGGGAAGAAGTACACGCCGCAAGAAATCTCCGCCATGATTCTGCAGAAGCTCAAAAAAGCTGCGGAAGACTACTTGGGAGAAAAGGTCAATGACGCGGTGATCACCGTCCCTGCCTACTTTAATGATGCCCAGCGCCAGGCCACCAAAGATGCAGGCAGGATTGCCGGCCTGGACGTGAAGCGCATTATCAATGAGCCCACGGCGGCTGCACTGGCCTACGGATTCGACAAGAAAAAGGACGAGATTATCTCCGTTTACGATTTTGGTGGTGGCACATTTGACATCTCGATTCTGCAGGTTGGCGACGGCATGATCGAAGTGCGCGCTACCAACGGCGACACGCACCTGGGCGGCGACAACATCGATCAGCGAATCGTGAACTGGCTCATTGACGAATTCAGGAAGGACGAAGGCGTGGACCTGCGAGCCAAGGGAAACGAAATGGCATTGCAACGCCTGCGCGATGCTGCCGAGCGCGCCAAGATCGAACTCTCCAGCACGATGGAGACAGAGATCAATCTACCCTTCATCACCGCCGATGCGAATGGTCCCAAGCATCTGGTCAAAAAGCTGACCCGCGCAAAACTCGAAAGCATGGTTGAGGACCTCATTCAGCGTTCCGTTCCACCGTGCAGGCAATGCATGAAGGATGCCGAGGTGGACGCCAGCAAGATCAATGAAGTCGTGCTGGTAGGTGGGCAAACACGAATGCCACGCATCCAGCAATTGGTCAAAGAGTTGTTCGGCAAAGAGGGCAACAAGAGTGTCAACCCGGACGAAGTGGTTGCGGTCGGCGCCGCGGTTCAGGGCGGGGTGCTCCAAGGCGAAGTGAAGGACATGTTACTGCTCGATGTCACGCCACTGACGCTCTCCATTGAAACCCAGGGCGGGGTGGCTACACCGATGATTGCCCGCAACACGACGATTCCGACGCGCAAGGCGGAAATGTTCTCGACGGC
>QIAS01000038.1:12340-12933 GCA_003225615.1 Acidobacteriota bacterium
GAGTCAGAACCGAACCTTGGGCAAATTTCATTTGAGCGGTATTCCGCCGGCTCCGCGTGGCGTACCGCAGATTGAGGTGACGTTCGATATTGATGCCAATGGCATTCTGAACGTCGCGGCGAAGGACCTCGCAACCGGTAAAGATCAGAAGATTACGATCACCTCGTCTTCTGGCTTAAGCAAGGAAGAAGTGTCGCGCATGGCAAAAGAAGCCGAGGCACATGCCGCGGAAGATAAAGAACGGCGCGAGCAGATTGAAGCCAAGAATCAGCTCGACTCGTTGGTCTATAACGTAGAAAAAATGCTCCGCGAACATGGCGACAAGATTTCAGGTTCGGAGCGGGGCGACGTAGAGAATACAATTGCCGATGCTAAGAGAGCGTTGGATTCCAACAGCAAAGAGCAAATGGATCAGGCGCGTGAGCGGCTGACTCAGGCTTCCCACAGGTTAGCCCAGCAAATGTATCAAGCAGCACAAGGCCAAACCGGAGCCGGCGCAGGTCCGGGAGCCGGTGCGGGTCCGACCGCGGGTGCAGGGGCGCAGCCGCAAGGCGACGGGCAAGCAAAGAAAGACGAAGGTGTAGTCGATGCGG
>QIAS01000528.1 GCA_003225615.1 Acidobacteriota bacterium
ATGGCCGCTGCTTGAAACGCTGAAATCGGGAGTGTCGGTTCTGCCGTCCACCACAATGTTGTCCAGTGTCCCTACATAATCGCCGGTGGACGACAATGTGCCACCGAGGCCCTGAATGGTGCTCAGGTCTGCGCCGCTGAAGGAATACCAACCTCTTACAGGCGTATCCCGCGGACTCTCCGCCTGCCATGGTCCAAAGAATCCCGTGGAATGGATACTGCCGACAGGCTTGGGATTCACCAGATTGGCATTGAAGCGCAGCGGCTGGCCGGGTGCGGTGGCTTTCAAATCCAGATTTTCGATGTCGAAGACAAGCGGCAGCTTGTCAGGATTTGAAGTATTGATGACCAACATTGCATTATCGAACACATAGTGATCGACGAAGATCTTGGCCTTTGCCGCCTTCGTGCGCAGCCGGTTCATTTGCTGCCGCTCTTGCTTGGGCGGGATATTCAACGCTAATCCCTTTACATAAACGGTATGGACGTGCATCGGGGTCTTGAGCAGGTTCCACACCGGCATCCCAAATCGAAATTCGGCAATCGCGATTAGGGGTTGAACCCCGGGCTGATGGATGTTGGGGTCGCTGTCGCCATAAATTCGCAGATTTTCACCCGCAACCTGAACTCCGTGATCGACGGAGACATGAAAGCCGCTGAGTTCAACCCTGCTTTTGAACCGTGTGGACAGAGTTTCTATGACTCGCGCCCGCAGAATGGGTTCAGCGTGAGAGATGGCGTATGCCAGAGCGATCCCGACAGCAAGAAGCAAGACAAACGCAACGCCCACAATCCAGCGCCAACGGGACCGCCGCTTTTTCTGTTCCGGCCGTGGTTCGTCATGACCTGGCACGCCGAGCTATTAGAAAGGTGAAGCCCTCAAAGGGATGCCCGTATGACATCGGGGAGTGTGGTTCTCGATAAGCGGGAGTATTCCTTGACAGGCCCGGTCTGTGCCCTCGACACTGTTCGCGGCATGGCTCGTGCCGAGAAATTCGGAGATAGTTCTGCGAGTTCGAGATTCGCTTGGTTAATTTTTTGACAAGCCTGGCGGAGAGGATGCATGAAGGCTGCGCGTTCAGCCAAGAAACACAGCCCGTCTAGCGCCCGCGGCCGTCTGGAGCAGAGAACCGCACTTGTAACCGGGGGCAATGCCGGCATCGGACTAGCCATTGCCAGAGCTCTGGCTCAAGAAGGTTGTAGCTTACTGATTGCCGGTCGTGATGCCCATTCGCTCGCAAGAGCGGGCAAGGAATTGGCGCGCCCCGGAATTCGGATATTGCACCAGGTCTGCGATGTCCGAGATGCAGGAGCAGTGGAAAACTTACTCGCGGCGGCAAGGAAGGAATTCGGCAAGCTCGATATCCTCATCAACAATGCCGGCGTTGGCCACTGCAATCGCATGAAATTCTGTGCGGAGCGGCACTGGATGGCCGCTGCTCGAAACGCTGAAGTCGGGAGTGTCGGTTCTGCCGTCCACCACAATGTTGTCCAGTGTCCCTACATAATTGCCGGTGGACGACAATGTGCCACCGAGGCCCTTAATCGTGCTCAGGTCTGCTTTGCTGAAGGAATATCCACCCTTTACCGGAGTATCGCGCGGACTGTCCGCCTGCCATGGTCCAAATAACCCCGTGGAATGGATACTGCCGACAGGCTTGGGATTCACCAGATTGGCAGTGAAGCGCAGCGACTGGCCGGGTGCGGTGGCTTTCAAATCCAGATTTTCGATGTCGAAGACAAGCGGCAGCTTGTCAGGATTTGAAGTATTGATGACCAACATTGCATTATCGAACACATAGTGATCGACGAAGATCTTGGCCTTTGCCGCCTTCGTGCGCAGCCGGTTCATTTGCTGGCGCTCTTGCTTGGGCGGGATGTTCAACGCTAATCCCTTTACATAAACGGTATGGACGTGCATCGGGGTCTTGAGCAGGTTCCACACCGGCATCCCAAATCGAAATTCGGCAATCGCGATTAGGGGTTGAACCCCGGGCTGATGGTCGCCGCGCCACTTAGGAACTGAAAGAGAAACCAGTATCCCAGCATCAGCCAGGCGGGGAGGTAAAAGAAAAAGAACAGGGGAAACCAAGTCAGCACGCGGGCACGAGGATAGAGGATGAAGTAAGCGCCCAGCACGCCCGCTATGGCGCCGCTGGCGCCGACGCTGGGAATTGTGGAATTCGAGTTGAGCAGGATATGGGTAAAGCTGGCGGCAACTCCGCTGAGCAGGTAAAAAACCAGGTACTTGAAATGCCCGAGATAATCCTCCACATTGTCCCCAAAAATCCAGAGAAACCACATGTTCCCAATCACGTGGCCCCAGGACGCGTGCAGAAACATGGAGGTCAGAATCGGCACCAGCGCCGCACCCGGGCTGAAACTCGGTATCCCGGTGAGCAAACCCACTTCTTTGACGGGCACCACCCCAAACTGAAACATCAGCGCATTCCTCTGCATGCCGACGGACAGTTCAAACAGGAATATCAACACGTTCAGCGCGATGAGAAAGTAATTGACGAAGGGGGTCGAGAAAACCGGCTGATCATCGCGCAGGGGAATCATTTAATTTCGTAATTTGTGATTCGGTAATTTGGTACTTTAAGAGTTGAGCATCGGTTCGATCGCAGGCCGCTATCAAATTATCAAATTAATGCGGACCGTCGCTGACAATATTCACATGAATGGCGTTCTGGTTATAGACAAGCCTGCAGGCCTGACTTCCCACGATGTCGTCAATCGCGTGCGGCGACTCCTGGGACAGCGCTCCGTGGGACACCTGGGCACACTCGATCCAATGGCGACCGGTGTTCTTCCACTGGTGGCCGGAAATCTGACACGCCTGGCGCAGTTCTATAACGGTTCCGAAAAGACCTAGGAAGGAATAATCCGGTTCGGGTTCGCTACCGATACTTACGATGGCTCTGGGGAGCCAATCACGCCCCCGCAAAACGTTAAACTGTCACTTGAAGAATTACGCCGGCTGGCGGTAAAGTACGTTGGCATCATCGATCAGATGCCCCCGCCTTTTTCCGCCAAGAAGATTCACGGCGTTCCCGCTTACAAGCTGGCTCGCAAGCGGCAGGAAGTCCCGCTTAAACCGGTGCGCGTAGAGATCAAGGAATTTGAAATCCTGGAAGTACTCGATGGCGCGGAGAATGCGAACGAGACCAGTTCGCAGACGAATTTCGAGCAGGGAAGTCGCGCCCGTTTTCGTGCCCGGGTCGCTTCCGGAACTTACATGCGTTCGGTGGCCCACGATATGGGACAGCAGCGAGGATGCGGCGCCCATCTGGCTTCCCTTCGGCGAACCCGCTTGGCAGAATTCGACATCTCGGATGCGCGCACGCTAGAAGAGCTGCAAGAGGCCGCACAAGAGGGTCGGGCCGAGGAGATGTTCGTCCATCCTCGCAAACTCCTGCCTGAAATGCCGGCTGTCACCGCCAATGAAGAAGCCGCCATGCGCATCCGCACCGGACGTGCTGTGAACTTGCCCGATCTGTCCCGGGCCCGCCAGGTAAAAGTTTTTCAGGGCCAAAAAGAATTGATCGCCATCGCCACCCGAGTAGCGGGAACTTTGTTTCATCCCAGAATCGTTTTGGTGACGGAATCGCCTGCTGTGGTGACAGGCCAGCGAAAATAGAATTCTCTTTACCAGTTACTGGAGCATTGGCGAGCAGCACGGCTTTTCGACTGGAGTTGGCTCCATCAGTTCCACGCGAGTGTAGTTCGGATCGTACAAACTGAGTTGCCACTTGCCGTCGCGCCCAATCTCAGGTTTCTCGTTCGGCTTCAGGCCCCGTCGTATGACCGTCTCATAACCAGCTTTCACGCTGGGAACACCCAGGGCCAGGTGATCCATTACGCCCAACTCCTGCGGGTCTGGGCTATGGACATTGAGCATGTACTCCAGCCAGTCGGTGCCGTCAGGTACACGCATGTCCACCCAGTCGGTCTCCTTGTCCTTCATGCCGCCGTGCCAAGTTTCACGAAAACCGAGAATGTCTTTGTAGAAGTGATCAATAAAGCTTTGGACTTCCTTGGCCGATCATGTATTTGGATAACCCTCGTTGGGGCCATTGGATGCCTAAAAAACTTAAAGTTGCTGTTCATACCCGGCTGCACTTGTCCAGGCTGCTGTTGGAACGGGAACGCAACGACGCCATGAACGCCTCCGGCACGGCCCAGGACGTCATCGTTTCGCACGAGGCAGCCGTGCTGGCTTTGACTGCCATTTGTGACCAGATGGACTGTCTTCCGCACAAGAGTCGTGTCTCTCTTCCCGATTACCTCGAGTGTTTAAGAAAGCTTCGAGCCAGCACGCTGACGGCGGATGAGATTGAGTTTTTCCTGGACTTGCACAAAACCCGTGTAGATGTGCAGAATCGGGCAATTCTGCCCGAATCGCAAAGATGGCAACGAGTTCAAGAGTCAACCTTTGCACACCTCGACCGACTCAGCACCAATTTGCTGAATGTGTCGTTGTCCAGGCTTGATTCCGAGCCGGGGCAAGTTCCTGCAGCCGCTGCCAGCCCCTCTGGAGGCGCCCCGAGCATCCGCACCGCATCCTC